>UQTI01000023.1 GCA_900543975.1 uncultured Prevotella sp.
TTGTGCCGCCAGGTGCACCGCTGGGTATCTGAGTCTGGAATGGATAAGCGCTGAAAGCATCTAAGTGCGAAGCCAGCCGCAAGATGAGAGCTCCTCATAAGGGTCGTTGTAGACGACAACGTTGATAGGGTGCAGGTGTAAAGACGGTGACGTCAAAGCCGAGCACTACTAATTGCCCGAAGCTTTCCGCAGGGTCATAGTTTCAGATGTATTGCTAAAGGCGATAGTCTTTTGTTGTTATAGAATTGCTTGTGTTGAGAAGTCAACCTTATACGTCATCCTTAATTGGATGTTCGCAACCGAACATTAGGTGGCTATTGCGGTGGTGTCCCACCTCTTCCCATTCCGAACAGAGAAGTTAAGCCCACTAGCGCCGATGGTACTGCAATGCAATGCGGGAGAGTAGGTAACCGCCTTCTTTTAGAAGAGAGTTCTGAGACGAAAGTCTTGGGACTCTTTTTTTTATGCCTTTTTTTAAAAGAAGACAATCCTCTTTTTTTTATTGTAGAACATTACGCCCTTTTGCTTGCGTTGTTTCAAAGACAATAGAGACAATAGGGACAATTTTTAATTTGCTTGATTAAAACAATCAAATTTGTTCAATTATAACAATCAAATTTACGCCCTTTTGCTTGCGTTGTTTCAAAGACAATAGAGACAATAGGGACAATTTTTAATTTGCTTGATTAAAACAATCAAATTTGTTCAATTATAACAATCAAATTTGCTTAACCATTACAATTAAAAAAATTGTCTCTATTGTCTCTATTGTCTTTAAAACAATGCAAGCGTCTTTGTTGATTGCTTGTTTTCAATTGTCTTTAAATCTTTTCAAGAAGCTTTGCCTTCAATTCTCTTCATGTTATAATATTTTTTTCTTTTTTCCGTTATCTAATAGTTATGCAATGGACAGACCGTATTCGTCAGGTAAAGATTGTGCTGTTTGTGGCAGCCATCGTGCTGGCTGTGCTCTCGCTTGTTGTCTCCCACTTTCTTGTGCGGGACCTCTATGCTGAAGAGCGCAGCAAGATGGAGATATGGAGTGAGGCCATGCGCACGCTCAACAATGCCGATGAAAATACTGACCTTAACCTCGTGCTGAAGGTCATTAACGACAACAACACCATCCCCGTGATCGTTGTCGACAAGATGGGCAACGTGCAGACGTTCCGTAACCTTAAGATCAAGAGTTGTAACGATTATGCCGATTCGCTGAGTTATGCCTCGCAGGTGGCACGACGTCTGTATGCTTCCGACAAGTTTATAAGCATAGCGCTCGACGACAGTGTGAGCCACGACAACATTTTTGTGTGCTATGACGACTCGGTCATGCTCAAACGTCTCACCTCTTATCCTTATGTGCAGCTCTGCGTGGTCTTCGTTTTTGTGGTGGTTGCTATCTTTGCGCTTCTCACCTCCAAGCGTGCGGAGCAGAACAAGGTGTGGGTGGGCTTGTCTAAGGAGACGGCACATCAGCTCGGAACACCGATATCGAGCCTAATGGCTTGGACGGAGATCTTGAAAGAGACTTATCCTGACGATGAACTCATTCCGGAGATGGACAAGGACGTGAAGCGTCTGCAACTCATTGCCGACCGCTTCTCGAAGATTGGGTCGCTGCCTGAGCCTGTGCCGTCGAGCCTTAACGAGGTCATGGAGCATGTTATCGACTACATGGACCGCCGTACCTCGAAGAAGGTGCAGATGATACGCTCTTTCCCAGACCACGACGTGACGGTGAAGCTCAACGCCTCTCTCTTCGAGTGGGTGATAGAGAACCTATGCAAGAACGCTGTCGATGCCATGGAGGGCGCTGGCACCATAACGTTGTCGATCAACGACAGCAGCGACAAAGAGGTCGTGGTGGAGGTCACTGACACGGGCAAGGGCATTAAGAAGAAGGACATGCGCAACGTGTTCCGACCGGGCTTTACCACAAAGAAGCGTGGATGGGGCCTCGGCCTCTCGCTTGCTAAGCGCATAGTGGAGGAGTATCACCACGGCCGCATCTACGTCAAAAGCTCGGAATTGGGCAAAGGCACAACCTTCCGCATTGAGCTAAAGAGGTAAATTTGATGCGTTTTAATTGTTCAAATGTCAATATTTCCTTAAATAATGGATATTTTCATGTTTTTCTGTCACGATATGAAAAAGATTTTGTAACTTTGCATTTCAAAAGGCTGTATGTCTATTGACAATCACTGAATTGCGGTTGAAAAAAGGCATGCGGCATAATGTTTTTTACAGCCAAATGTGCAGTTTAGAGTCATTGAAAATAGACTTGAAAGGGTTGAAGGAAGGCGATAACGCCATGACGTTCAATCTTCGCGACGCTTACTTTGAGGTCATAGAGGCACCCGAAGTTAGGCGTGGCAACGTGTGCGTTGAGCTCAACGCTCATCGTACGGAGAATTTCTTCGATCTTGACTTCCATGTGTGCGGTACCGTCACCGTGCCTTGCGACCTCTGTCTCGACGACATGGAGCAGGAGGTGGAGAGCGATAACCACTTGGTTGTGAAATTTGGAGATGAATACTCGGAAGATGATGACCTCATAACAGTAGAGGAAGCCGATGGCACAATCGATCTGGCGTGGCTCATCTATGAATTCATAGCACTCGATATCCCCATTAAGCACGTTCATGCACCTGGAAAATGCAACGCGGCGATGATCAAGGCTCTTGAAGAGCACTCAGCTACCCGAAGTAGTGATGAGGATGACGCGGAGAATATGGATCCCCGATGGAGTGAACTGAAAAAATTAAAAACAATAATTAAAGATTAAAAGAAAATGGCACATCCTAAAAGAAGACAGTCAAAGACTCGTACACTCAAAAGAAGAACTCATGATAAGGCAGTAGCTCCTACACTGGCAGTTTGCCCCAACTGCGGCGCTTACTATGTGTACCACACCGTATGCCCCACTTGCGGCTACTATCGTGGAAAGGTTGCTGTTGTTAAGGAACTTGCTGACTAATAAAAGATAATGGGAAAGATCAATGCAGTAATCACTGGAATTGGTGGATATGTGCCCGACTATGTCCTCAACAACGAGGAGCTGTCGCGCATGGTAGACACCAGTGACGAGTGGATTATGACTCGTGTGGGCATCAAGGAACGCCACATCCTCACGGAGGAAGGTCTCGGAACAAGCTACATGGCGCGTAAGGCTGCCAAGCAGCTCATCAAAAAGACCGGCGTGGACCCTGATACCATCGATGCGCTGATCGTAACCACCACCACTCCCGACTATAAATTCCCATCTACGGCATCTATCGTGCTGGGTAAGCTCGGACTGAAGAACGCTTTCGCGTTTGACCTTGAGGCTGCCTGCTGCGGATTCCTCTACACTCTTGACATGGCTGCATCTATGATTCAGAGCGGCCGTTACAAGAAGATCATCGTTATCGGTGCCGACAAGATGTCGTCGCTGGTCGACTATCAGGACCGCGCCACATGTGTGCTCTTCGGCGATGGTGCCGGTGCAGTGCTCGTGGAAGCAACAGAAGAAGAGGGCGTGGGTGTGCAGAACTCTTATCTGCGCACCGACGGCAAGGGTCTGCCCTTCCTCCACATGAAGGCGGGCGGATCAGTGTGTCCCGCTTCTCATTTCACCGTAGATCACCGTCTGCACTACCTCTACCAGGAGGGACGCACCGTGTTCCGCTATGCCGTGACCGATATGAGCGACGACGTGGCTACGATTATGGAGCGCAACGGCCTCTCTGCCGATGATGTGAAATGGGTGGTGCCTCACGAGGCAAACCTCCGCATCATTGAGGCGGTGACCAAGCGTGTGGGCATTCCTATGGAGAAGGTGATGGTTAACATACAACGCTACGGCAACACAAGTGCCGCCACAATTCCTCTCGCCCTTTGGGACTATGAGAAGGAGCTGAAGAAGGGCGACAACATCGTGTTCACCGCTTTCGGAGCTGGCTTCGTGCATGGTGCCTCTTTCTACAAGTGGGCATACGACGGTGCAGAGGCTGCCGCCAAGGAGGTGAAATAAGGCGCAAGCGCATAATTAGCATTTTATATCTTCTTAAATATCAAGCGCGTTCTTCTCGTCGGAAAGACGGGAGAACGCGCTTTTTGTATCTCTGCCGAACCTATTGAGAGATTATTTTCCAAATTATTGCTTGATTATTGCAATAAATCATTATATTTGCAGAAATCTTATGAGGCTTTACCTTTCTGTAGCTGATGCCTCATGCTCGTGAGATTAAATGCTTGTGAGTTTACATGCTTGTGAGATTAAATGCTTGTGAGTTTAAATGCTTGTGAGTTTACATGCTTGTGAGAGTTTCATAACCCTATCTGTTCAACTGATAACGAATAAAAAACATGGATAATCGATTTGTTTCTATTTTTCTTCCTGCTCTGGTCATGACGAGAGAGGCAACAACGCTTGATGATCTTACGGTTGACAGCTTGTACTATTCTTATAATGTGTATAACGATTACGACGCTGACCGAGATGACGTGAACTGGAAACGTATGCGCTTTTATCACACCAGAGTGGGTAACAGGAAGGCGTTGGTCATAGACTATCGTGATAGGGAGGACATCTTCAGCGTCTACTCTCTCATTACCTACAGCGCCGACCACTCGTTGCCCGTGCGCTACTATACCTTCTTTGCCGACTTCTACGATTTTGAGCATCCGCACACTGCATTGCTGCGCGAGAACAACGGCGATATGACAAGCACCCGTCTGCAACGTTACAGTTTCGACATTTCGTGGCACACCATGTTAGAGGCAGTGAGGATTCATGAAAAGAAAAACCCGCTCTTGGAACGAGACCCAGACGAGGTGCTCCCTGACTTGTAGTGTCATTTCTTTGATTTATCGAGGATTATGTTCGCTTGTGTAAAAATGCTGAAGAAAGAATTTTTATGCACCTTTTTCTGAAGATTGTTGCATTGTGTTCTTTTTTTTGCTAACTTTGCATAAGATAGGCTGCACCTCAGCAAAACGTTCAAGCAAGCTTGACGTTCTGCAATTCGGTTTGCGCTATCTTTGCAATTGATAATGGTGGCATGTGAAAAACATTGTGCCATCGAGTATTAACTAAAACCATTTGAACAAGAAAAGACAGAAACAAATCAAGAAAAGACGCTTTTGCTGCACGACGAGGCGAAGCCTACGCGGCGGCAATGCCAAGAGCTGACTTATAGTACGCCCGTGGCACAACCAAATTAATGAGTTAAAACCCAAGCGTCAGTCGTTCGTTTTTATTGAATTTTTAAGATATTGAGCTTTTAGCTCTTGTTCTCATACATCAGAATACCGCCAATATTCACACAGCACAGAGAACAAGCAGATGGAAGGCTCACGCTTTTTGGCGTGAGCCGTTCTGTGCTTGTATGTGTTGTTAGGTCACTTGGCGGTAACCTTGATGTAGACAAGCCACGAACGGTTGCACGCCTTTTTTTATTTTTGTAAACCTACAATGAAAACGAATTTTACTTTTAAAGCCGGGTCTCTCCGACGTGTGCTTCTGCTCGTTGTCATGATGTCGTTGTGGCAGGTCGGGTGGGCTGCCGACAGCTTCAAGAAGATGGTGAGGGATGGCGTGACCTATTATTATGGCGTGTCTGACCATTATGCCGACAAATATGGCCAGAGATTTACTGTGACCGATGGCCTACATTCCAATGAAAATGTAGTAAAGACCTACACCGATGATGCAGGGTTTGAATATAAGATAACCATCCGGGACGGCGCTCGCTCGGTAGAGCTGACAAAGATACCTGATACCGAGGAGGTGAGAGTGCCTGAGAAAATGCATTATGCAGGCCAAGATGTCGCCATCAACGCTCTGACGTTCAATTCGTGTGGCAACAACGTAAAAGACATTTATTTCGGCAGTTTGTTACCTGAAAGCTTTAGTGGCAAGAACGCTACGGTGCATGTGTCTGACGCCCAGTTTGATGCTGCCCTCGCTTTTGGGGTGAAGTGTGTGCGTGCCGACAGTCGCAGGGCGTTGAATAGCTCTCTTTTTACTTTTGAAAACTCGTCTTGGCTTGAGGAAACCCCGACCATGTTCTATGATGTCGACGGCAACGGAAAGCTCGACTTTTTCAAAGGCAGCTTTGTGGTGAGATGGGGATCTGGCTATAAAGCAGAGTGCTTTGGTATGACAAAAGCCGTGTCGTTGGATGGTGAAGAGTTGTTCTCTTATAGCAATACCGTCGCTAAGGCTCCTTATGAGGAAGAGTTTTATGGACATTTTGCCCAACTGTCACGCGATGGCAAACCTTATTGGGTTGACCTTTCTGGTCTTGTATATGATATGTCGGGCAATCTGGTGCTTGACAACTACAGGAAAGGAAATGGCTTTGCTGCCACAGCCGACATCAATGGTGACGGATGCAAGGAAATTTTGCCAACCTTGAATGATGGAGACGGCGCTTACAATATTAAGCGCGTGCTTGCCGATGGCACATTTGTGAATGACAAGATTTATGTGACCTCCGATACCACCGTTCTTGGTTCTATTGACGATTATACACCCAATTCGGGAGTGATAACTAAGCGCACAGGTGGCTCTGGCATCCCAAGTATTGGTCATGACATGTTCGTGAAGTCGAAGGAGAACCCGTTTTTTGACGAGATTACCGATGACAACACCAACAACACAGGCTCTGAGCCGCGTATGCGCCTTGTGAAGGAGAGCAACCAACTAAAGGCGATGTCGCTGCCAACAGGCGAACTATCTGCCTCCGACTATAACGGTGACGGACTGATAGACCTTAACGATGGCAAAAACATATATTACAACCTTGGCGGCAACCGTTTCTTCCGTAGCCCCCATAAGGGAACAGTTTTTTCCACCGACCTGACGGGCAATGGTCTGCTCGACCATATCGACTTTACCAACACGCAGACCGACCTTTACATCTCTAAGCCTGACGGTAGCATGGGTGAACCCAAGACGCTGCTCAAGAACCAAGCGGTGAAGAAAGTGTTCTTTGGCGACTTCGACCATGATGGCGACGTAGACATTCTCTTCTTCATCAATAGCTCCGACTACACCCTGTTCCAGTTCTACCGCAACGATGGCAATGGTGTGTTCCGCGCTAAAGACGACAATGTGGACGGACTATATACCGCCATTGCTTGCAACGACTATGATGGCGATGGCCTGTATGAGATTCTTGCGTATACTAAATATAAGGATCCAAACACAGGCTATCAAAAAACAGAAAGCTGTTTGTTTAAGATAAGCAGCAAGTGGGGTGTGAGCAAGGTCGACCTACCCAAATACTTCGAAATGGCTGCTGACCTCGACAACGACGGTTTTATGGAGATGCTCTCCAACATGGGCAACTACACCTTGATAGACAAGATTCCTGGAGCCGTAAAGAACACGCGTCCCGAGAAGATGTCTAAACCTTCGGCTGTGGCTTTTGCCGATGCTTACAAGCTGAAGCTGTCGTGGGCTCGCGGCAAGGACAAGGAAACCTCTTCGTGTGACCTCACCTATGAGCTACGCATAGGCACAGCGAGCGGCAAGGGCGACATCTATTATGGCAACGCTAACGCTGACGGCACACGCCGTGTGTTGTCTGACGGCAACATGGGACGTGCTCTCAGCTACATGTATGACATGAGTAACCTCGTGGAAGGAAAATATTACATCGCCATACAGGCTGTCGATGCCAGCGGCTTAGGTGGTGAGTGGAGCGATGAGCTGGTATATGACCATAAGCTCTCGGCTCCTGTCATCACATCAATGGCATCAAACGTTTATTGCACATCCGACACCGTGACGCTATCCGTGCAGAACCCCGTGGCTGCTGCCGCTTATGAGTGGACCATCGACAACGGCGACATCATTGGTCAGAACGACAATGCCAGCACGGTAAAGGTAATATTCAGAGAGGCTGGCACACGCAAGTTCAGCGTCAGCATGATGCTTGGTGGCAAGACCACAAAGTCGGATGAAGAGAAGATAGAAGTGATTCCATCAAGGGTCGCTACCATTGTTGCTGCTGACAACGAAAAGCTTATCGGAAAAAATCTTATTGACATTAACCAAGACGGCAATGCTGAGATAGAATGGTGGCCTTTCTATGAGCGCAAGTCGGACGGCTCTTATGCGGCTATTCGCAAGACATGGAACTCCGATTTGAGAGATATCCGCCTGTTTGCCGACTTTAACAACGATGGCTATCCTGACATTCTGACGTCTGAAAAGGTGTTGTATAACGGTGGCGAGGGTGACATGTCGTTTGATGGCGAAGAGGTCACGATCAATGGTCCTGACTATGGACGTGCGTTATACATGATGGATTGGAACAACGATGGAAAATTTGCCTTAGGGTATGAAAATCGAGATTTGTTCTATGTGGACCAGAAAGGTGATTTCAACTATTCTATACTGAGGAGTTCTGACAGCTACATGAGTGCCGAAGAGTTAGGTAAGTTCTATGATTTCAACCGAGATGGCAACATGGATGTCTGGTATAATAAACGCGACTATGCGGCACTTAATGATCAGACCAAAGTGCGCCTCAAGGTTCCTGGCGGCAACATGGATTTCGACACCGACGGGAAACTTTATTATCAGAACAGTCATGAGTATTCGATGCGTGGCTTCGCCGATTTCAACAACGACGGCTATGCCGACGGCTATTTCTTCGATAACGGTTACATGGTCATTGTGAAGGGTAAGCCAATGTCTGAGTGGCCATGCACAGAGACAGTGGCCATTCCTGTTGGCCCTGCTTACAGCTACGACATGTTGCTTGATGTCGACAATAACGGATATCTGGACATCCTCTCCACCGGCAATGTGTGGCTCATGGACAAGGATTTCAAGTACACCAAGATGCAGTCGCCTTTTGGCTTGGATAAAGACGGACATGACCTCGGCTCAGATTATTACGACGAGTTCCATTGGCAGCCCCTCACCCCAGGCGCTTATCCTAACGGTCTTGCGTCGAGCATTGCCAACGAGGCACCGTCGGTGCCTGCCAACGTGTCGGCACAGAACACCGCCAATGGTCTGCTGCTGAAGTGGGACGATGCCACCGACGACCGCACGCCATGGGCGCAGATGCGTTACAACGTGAGCCTTAAGGTGAAGGGCAAGACGGGTGCTGGCGCTTTCGTCCTGTCGCCGATGAACGGTCTGAGCGATGATGCAGCCATCTTGTCGGGGGTCTACTATCGCAAGGCAACACAGCTCACCGTGCCTGCCAGCGCCCTGACCGAGGGCACAACCTATGAGGTGCAGGTGCAGGCCATCGACCTTATGGGTGAGCACTCTGCCATGAGTGCGCCCGTGGAGATAGTGTTCCGCAAGGAGGGCTTCATTTTCGCCAACATGACGAACCTTTATAGCGGCGTTGTGGCAACGCTGTCTTACTCTGGACAGCACAAGCAGAAGATAACATGCAATCCTGGCGAGGACGGCACCGTGGTGAACGAAGATGCCGACAAGGGCACGTTTGACGTGAGATGGATGACACCGGGCATGAAGACCGTCACTATGAACGTTGACGGCAACACCGTGAAGGCCTTCTTCACCGTTGCCAAGATGCCGTCGCTGCATGTGTTCTTCCCCGAAAAGGTGATGCTTAACAGTGAGGTTACGGTTAAGGTGCCTGAGGCATTTGTGAGCAAAGGTTTTGAGAACGGTAGGTTCTCTACAGCCAACGGCGACCGCGGCGACAACTTCAGCGTGACATACACACCCGGCGACAGCACGGCAACGTTCGTGTTCACCGAAGCAGGACAGGTGCGTGTAAACACCAGCGTGAAGGTGCCCGAAGCGGGAACCTTGTGGGACACCTCATCGACAACGGTCGTTGATCAGGTCATGCCTGAGGCAAAGATCGTGAGCGTGGAGGGCGATGGCCGCTACTATCGCGTGAACTGGAGCACAAACGTGCCCGACATGGTGGACAAGGTGGAGATTGCCCGTGAGACCAACCGTCTCGGACAGTTTGAGGTGCTTGATGTGGTGCCTGTGGCAAATGCCACATGGTGCGACCTCACCAGCGACAACCGCATTCAGCCGCAGCGTTACCGCATACGTCTGCTTGCCAACAACGGCGTGCAGACAAGTGGCTGGTCAGAGGCTCACAACCCGTTGCATGTAGACATCAACCAGACGGCAGACGGTCGCAGCATCAACCTCATGTGGAACACCTATGAGGGTCTTGACGTGGAGAGCTACGTCATCATGCGTGGCACCTCAGCCAACAAGTTGCAGACCATAGCTACCGTGCCCGCATCGCAGCTCAGCTACACCGATGCCGATGCTCCTGAGGGCGTGTGCTATTATGCTGTGCGCTTCAACGAGGTGCGTGCTCTGGCACGCGGCGTGATGTGTGTGCAGCAGCTCGACGACAAGGTGCAGTCGAACGTCATCTCATCGGTTGAGGCTATGCCTACAATCGCCGCCAACGACATAACCATTATTGCCGCAGAGAAGAACGCTGTGCTCAACAACTCACAGTCGGAGCTTCACCTCTCTGCTGTCATCCTTCCCGTCTACGCCACCTATAACAAGGTGGGCTGGACCATTGTCAGCGGTGGCGACTATGCCTCGGTGGCTTCAAACGGTCTGCTCACTGCCACGGGTGGTAAGGGCGATGTTGTGGTGCGTGCCACCACGCTCGATGGCTCTAACCTGAGCGCAGAGATAACTGTCTCATGCGATTATAGCGTGCTTGCCAAGTCGATAGGCATCTTCAAGCCTAAGTCGACTGTTAAGGTGGGCGAGAGCATTCAGCTTGAGGCTGTAATCATGCCCCGTAACGTGAGCATGAAGGATGTTAAGTGGACATCGCTTGACGAAGAGGTGGCAACGGTAGATGCTTCTGGTGTTGTGAAGGGCATCTCTCAGGGCAAGGCTTCCATCGTGGCGAAAACCAACGATGGCACCGGGCTTGTTGCTAATGTCACGATTGACGTGGTTGAGCCTACAGGCATCGGTCATGTCGTGCTCGACGGCGATGCCGACATTCAGTATTTCACCGTTGACGGCAAGAAGATCGACAAGCCCGTCCGCGGACAGGTTTACATCACGAACAAGGGCGACAAGGTGCTGTATAAGTAGGAACCTGCGCTGAAGGTGGTGACATAAAGACCTGAGCAGGTGATGTGAACACCACCTTCATGTGCTAACTCTATAATTAAGAACGGTGGGTGAAAAGACGCTATTCGCGTTTTTTCACCCACCTTCTTTATTTTATATACCCCAATTCCTTTTATGTGCAGGATTTTCAGTAACTTTTAATAAGTTACGATGTATCATGACAAAAAACAAGGCAAGCTTTTCTTTTATGTGCAGGATTTTCAGTAACTTTGCATTTGAAATAAATACAATCAAATACAAAATAATATGAAATCATCAACTTTACGAGTTCCGGCATCCTTCCGATTCCAGGCTTCTTTGCTTGATGAGTTGAAGGCAAAGGCAAAGGCCAGCAACCGAAGCCTTAACAATTATGTAGAATGCCTGCTTATGGATATATTGGGCGTTTCAGACAAGGAAAATGAACTGATTATTACGCCCGAATTGCAAAAAAAAATTGAAAAGGCACGTCATGAACATCAGAATGGAGAAACCCTGATTTTTCAAAATGCTGATGACGCTATTAAGTGGATGGATTCCTTATGACATATTCAATAGAATTTTCTAAGAATGCTCAGAAAACCATAGGTAAATGGAAAAAATCTAATCCTATAGCGTTTAAGAAATTAAAGGAATTAATTCCAGAATTAGCTTCGAATCCAAGAACAGGTAAAGGTCATCCTGAACCTATGAAAGGAGGAGAAAACATTACTTATTCGCGACATATTACAGCTCATGACAGAATAATATATGACATTTTTGATGATGAAATACTGGTTTCTGTTGTTGAGGTGGAAGGACATTATAACGATAAATAAAAGAAAAATTCTTTAAATGCATAAGGCAGGATTTGTAAACATTGTGGGCAACCCCAACGTGGGAAAGTCTACGCTGATGAACCAGCTCATAGGCGAGCGCATAAGCATCGCCACATTCAAGGCGCAGACCACGCGCCACCGCATCATGGGCATCGTCAACACCGACGATGCGCAGATTGTTTTTTCTGACACCCCGGGCGTGCTTAAGCCCAACTATAAGCTTCAGGAGTCGATGCTCGCCTTCTCCGAGTCGGCGCTGCAAGATGCCGACGTGCTGCTCTACGTCACCGACGTGGTGGAGAACCCCGAGAAGAACATGGACTTCCTCGACAAGGTGAAGAAGATGACCATCCCCGTGCTGCTGCTCATCAACAAGATCGACATGAGCGAGCAGAAACAGCTCGGCGACATCGTGGAGAAATGGCACGCGCTGCTTCCCAACGCCGAGATTCTGCCCATATCGGCACAGAACAAGTTTGGCACCGACATCCTGATGAAGCGCATTCAGGAGCTGTTGCCACCGTCGCCCCCTTACTTTGACAAGGATCAGCTCACCGACAAACCAGCTCGCTTCTTCGTGTCGGAGATTATACGCGAGAAGATTCTGCTCTACTATGACAAGGAGATTCCTTACTCGGTGGAGGTGCGCGTTGACATGTTCAAGGAGGAGAAGGACAAAATCAACATTCACGCCGTGATTTATGTGGAGCGCGACTCGCAGAAGGGCATCATCATCGGCCACCGTGGCGTGGCGCTGAAGAAGATGTCGACAGAGGCACGCAAGACGCTGGAGAAATTCTTCGGCAAGCATATCTACCTCGAGACGTATGTTAAGGTGGATAAGGACTGGCGTAGCTCGAAACGAGAACTCGACAACTTTGGGTATAACCCGGAATAGAATTTTGAATTTTGAGTTTTGAATTTTGAATTATCGGCTTTGCCGATTTTGAATTGATGAATTTTGAATTATCGGCTTTGCCGATTTTGAATTGATGAATTTTGAGTTTCAAATTTTGAATTATCGGCTTTGCCGATGTTGAGTTAACGATTTTCGAATTGACAAATCATAATTCTTAAATCTTAATTCATAATTCAATAATTCAAAATTGCGCCATGGCGCAATAATTCAAAACTCAAAACTCAAAACTCAAAATTCAAAACTCAAAATTCAAAGAATATCGCCCTGAATGGAAAAGAGGGCACACTCTCGTCGGATGACGAGGGCCAGAGCACGGTCGGCTCCGGCAAATTATTAACTTGGATGCAGAGACCACATCCGGCCCTCCCCTTTATTATAATATGAGGTGTGGAGGGAAAACAACAGACTGAAAAAACAGAAATGGCAAATTTAGTAGCTATTGTTGGCCGTCCGAACGTGGGCAAGTCAACACTCTTCAACCGATTGACAAAATCGCGCCGCGCGATCGTTAGCGACACCGCAGGCACCACACGCGACAGACAGTATGGCAAGTGTGAGTGGAACGGACGAGAGTTTTCTGTCGTTGACACCGGTGGATGGGTTGTCAACTCAGACGACATCTTTGAGGATGCTATCCGTCGACAGGTGCTCGTTGCCACAGAGGAGGCTGACCTCGTGCTCTTCCTCGTGGACGTGCAGACAGGCCTGACCGACTGGGATCAGGACGTGGCAACCATTCTTCGCCGCTCAAAGCTCCCCGTTATCCTGGTGGCCAACAAGACCGACAACAACGACCAGATCTACGATGCCGCCGAGTTTTATGCCCTCGGACTGGGTGACCCTCAGTGCATCAGTTCGGCTACAGGCAGCGGCACAGGCGACCTGCTCGACCTCGTGCTTGAGAAGCTCCCCGTGACCACCGCCGACGAGACAGAAGACGGCATCCCCCGTTTTGCCGTGGTGGGCCGTCCGAACGCAGGCAAGAGCAGCATCATCAACGCTTTCATTGGCGAGGACCGCAACATCGTGACCGAGATTGCGGGCACCACACGCGACAGCATCTACACACGCTTCGACAAGTTTGGTTTCGACTTCTACCTCGTCGACACCGCCGGCATACGTCGTAAGAACAAGGTGTCGGAAGACCTCGAGTTCTACTCGGTGATGCGTTCCATCCGTGCCATCGAAAACTCAGACGTTTGCATACTGATGATCGATGCCACACGAGGCATCGAGGCACAGGACATGAACATCTTCCAGCTCATACAGCGCAACAACAAGTCGCTGGTGGTGGTTGTAAACAAGTGGGACCTTGTAGAGAACAAGGACCAGGCGGTCATCAAGACCTTCGAGAACGCCATACGTCAGCGCATGGCACCGTTCGTCGATTTCCCCATAGTCTTTGCCTCTGCCCTCACCAAGCAGCGCATCTTCAAGGTGCTGGAGCTTGCAAAGCAGGTTTATCAGAACCGCACATCGAAGGTGGGCACAGCCAAGCTCAACGAGGTGATGTTGCCTCTCATCGAGGCTTATCCGCCACCATCGACCAAGGGCAAGTATATCAAGATCAAGTATTGCACGCAGATCCCGAACACACAGATTCCTTCGTTCGTGTTCTATGCCAACCTGCCGCAGTATATCAAGGAGCCGTATCGTCGTTTCCTTGAGAACAAGATCCGCGACAACTGGCCAATGCACGGCTGCCCGATAAACGTGTTTATAAGGCAGAAGTAGCCCCTTCAGCCCTCCCACCCTCTTCAGCTTCATCGCTGGGTGAGAGGTGTGCGGCACGGGACATTTTTGACAAAAGATTTTTCTGAATTATGAAACACAGACATTCTGTATTGTTGCTTGTCGTTGCTGCCCTGTTGCTCTTCGCCTGTGGCGGCAAGACCGACAAGGACCCCTCGGAGATGGTGGGCCGTACGGCAAAGCTCTACTATGACAACCTGCTTCACGGCCACTACGAAGAGTTTGTGGATGGACATTTCCGTCCCGACTCTATTCCCGCCAGCTACCGTAGCCAGCTCATTGACAACATGCGCATGTATGTCGGTCAGCAGAACGATGAGCATCATGGCATACAGGAGGTGCGCATTGTGCGTGCCACCGCCGACACCGCCCGTCATGAAGGCAACGCCTTCCTCATGTTGTGCTTCAAGGACAGCACCAAGGAAGAGGTTGTCGTGCCGATGGTGCATGTGGGTGGATTGTGGATGATGAAATGATGTTTAACCCAAATCGGTCGTTAGGGCTTGCTTGGATTTTGGATTTTTAGAAGAATGGATTTTGTTTGGCTTTTAATGAGTAAAAGCGAGCTATTGCGAATTAAAAACAAGCAAAAGACAACTTATAAAAAACAAAAGACTGCAAGCAGTTTTAAAATAATACATAAAACGGCCTAATGACCGATTTAGGTTTAAGATAAAAGGCTTGCACCGTTGCGTTTAAAACGCGAGGTGCAAGCCTTCTTCTTTTATTGCTCTTTTTGTTATGCCGACATTATGATGTCAGCCTTTTTTACATCTTTACAATTCTTCCTTTTCAATGTTTCTTCCTTCTTGATCTTTCTTCCTTTTCAATGTTTCTTGTCTTTTACTTTTTTCAACCTTCTCATTATCTAATCAGATTTTTTTGATTAGGAATAAGAGCAACATTACGCCCTGTAAGTGCAAAAGCTTCTGTATGCCAAAGGCTTTTGCCCTTACAGGGCGTATCGTTTGGTTATATCTCTACCCGGGGCGCTGCCCCGGACAGTTATGTCATTGCCCCTTCGGGGCGCATTGAAGCAGTCATTGACTTACCACTGGTATGCCTGCTCCTCATCGGGGATGAGGGTGTTGTACAGGCGCTCAAGCGACATCGATCCCTTGCAGTCCATGCGTGTGGGGTTGCTCGGGTCTGTGGTGATATCGCTGTAGCGGTAGTTGATGAACAGCGACACGAGGCGGCGCTCGATAGCCGGCTTAGTGGCATGCGCCTTCTTCGTGTAGGTGTAATAGCAGTCGCCGTAGGGCTCCAGTTTGATTTTGTTGTCGGGGTCGCCCGCTGTTATTGTCAGCCGTCCGCGTATGGAGCCGTCAGCCTGCTCCTCGCCGTCCTCGAAGTGCACATTCACCTTATACAGCTTGCGGTTGACATCCTCTTCCCAGATGGTGCCAGCATAGAAGAAGAGCGTCTTGTCATCCACGACGCGGCATGTGCGGTTGTCCACAGTGGCGGGGTCGTTGGTCTCGCCGTCGATATACACGTTCATGGCGTTGGCCGCATACTTGCCCGAATAGTCGTTGAAGAGGTTCACGCCGAGCAGAGCCTTGTAGTAGCCCTTGCGTGTGTTCTTCTCATAGTCGCCGTCAAGCACGGTGATGGGCAACACCCATTTCTCAGACAGGTCTATGCCCTGCATGTTGAACTCAATGGGGTAGAGAGCTGTGTTCTGTCCGGCCTTCACCACACACTTGTCCGAGCTGAACGAGTAGAAGTTCTCTGGCAACTGGCGGAACCAGAGGTCCTCGCGGTTCACGGCGAATCGCTCCGTGTTAAGTATGGCGAGCGTGTCGTTGTCCACGCCTATGTTTACGGTGATGTCGCGTCCGTTGGTCTTTGTCCCGCTCACGAGCACCGGCAGCTTGTAAGATGCCGTCCCGTCATCCCTGTAGCGCATGTAGATGTCGTAGATGCCATTGCTTCCTACGGGAGCCTTGAACGATATCATCTCCCTGTACAGCTCATCTTTCTGTTCGTAGTTGACGCCGAGGTCCTCGGAGCAGGACGTGAGTCCGATGCCGAGTGCCATGAACGCCAGGGTTGCGAAAATATGTTTCTTTTTCATGTCTTTGCTTTTTAGATTTGCCAGCGTGGCCGCCTCATGACCTTACGGCCTTTGGCTGAGCCACGCTGATGTGAAAATTCAGATTCTTGCGTTTACAGCCTCCATGTGGGCGCTTAATCATAGTCGAGCCATCCCGGAGCCTGTGTCATGTTCTTGTTGCGCTTCAGCTCTGTGTAGGTGATGGGCCAGAAATACTGCTTGCGTGAGAACGAAGTCTGCAGGTTGGGCACGCGCACCGGCACATAGAACTCTTTTGCGTGGGCCGTGTTCATCAGTGTGTTGCAGCCGTATATCTGTGCCGCTTCCACCTGCGGGGCAATCTTCCAGCGGCGCACGTCGTAGTAGCGCTGGTTCTCGTTGAAGAACTCTATGCGGCGCTCGTGCACGATGGCCTCGAAGAACTTCTCCTTGTCGGCATACACCTCCGCACTGTAGTCGGGCATGCCGGCACGCATGCGTACCGGTAGCACGCCACGTCGCATCTGTGCCGCGTCGCGTGTGACGGTGTAGGTCTTGCTGTTGTCCCATGACGGCTCCTCGTATGAGCCAGTCAGGTTGTTGAGGGCCTCGGCATAGAGCAGCAGGATGTCGGCATAGCGGATGGTAGGCTCCACCTTGCCCTGCACGGAGGCGTCGTTGCCGTAGTAGCTGTCTTTCGGGTTGACATACTTGCAGATGCCTATGCCGGTGTTGCACCATCGCTCGTTGCCGTTGGTGCGTCCGTTCTCCGTGCCTCGGTAGTACCACACCTGCTGGTTGCGGTAGCGGCTCTCGCTGGTGCTGGAGCATGTCCAGATGTATCCGCTGTAGGCCGCTGAGGCGTAGAAGCGCGGCTCGCGGTTGGCATATCCCATGAACACGCCGTTGTCGGGCAGGTGGTCGTAGGGGTGGAGGGTACCGTTGTTGGATGTCGTGAAGTAGGCGTCGCCCAGCCCGTTCTCGTCGGCAATCTTCTGATATTCCTTCAGCACCTTCTCGCGGTCGTAGGGCCGTCCGTCGGCCATGTCGTAGGCGTCGCACTGTGCCTGTGTCATGCCGTGGATGTTCCATCCTCCGGTGCTGACCGGCATCTGGTGTCTGGCCAGGTCGTCCACATTCATCACAGTGGTCTGGTCGGTATTCACGCCGTTGCGTCCGCGTGTGAAGATAAGCTCCGGGTTCTCGGCGGCGTACAGCTCGCCGTTGAACAGTGAGCGGTATGACTCGAACGGGTCGATGTCAGCCCATCCGTTGGGGAAATTCTGGCTTGAGTACGGTTCGCAGGTGGGCGGCGTGATGGTGAGCGGATACTCAAGGTCGCCGCCCTGTGTCTTCTTGGGTACGGTGTAGAGGCGGTACACCCCTGTCTCGTCCGCATAGTCGATGAGGTCGCGGCAGGCTGCCGCCGCCTTGGCCCACTTCTCTTCATTATACTCCTGCGGTATGAGCTGCTTGCCCTGCTTGTCCACGAAGTCGGCGAACTCCGTGTTGCCGTTGTAGAGCGGGCTTGCGGCATACACCAGCATCTTGGCGCGCACGGCCAGGGCGGCGCCCTTCGTGGGGCGCACTATGTTGGCGTTGTCGCGCTTCTCGGGCAGGTCCTTGGCTGCGAGCAGCATCTCGGACGCCACATAGTCCACGCACTCGTCCATGGTGTTGCGCGGTATGGACAGCTCGTCGTATGACTTGGTGTAGTCGGTGCCCTCGTCGGGCATGATGGGCACGGGGCCGTAGCGGCGCACGAGCATCCAGTAGAAGTAGGCGCGCAGGAACCGTGCCTCGGCCTTCAGCACCTTTATCTCGTCCTCTGTCTGCAGGCTGTTGGCGTGGGCTTTGTGTATGAACACCGACGCCTGCCGTATGCCGTCGTATGACCACGGCCATGCCTGCTGGTAATAGCCGGAGTAGCCGTAGCCATAGCCTATCTCGCCGAGCTTGAAGGCGCGGTAGCGCGAGCCTGCGCCGCCCTCATTGAAGGTCTGGTCGTCGCAGAAGTTGGTGGGGCAGATGTCGGAGTGTCCTATCTCCACGTTGTCGCCCTGCAGGCGGTTGTAGACGAAGGTGAGGAACTCCATGGTGTATGTCTTCTCGTCAAAGACGCGCTCCTCTGTCTTCTCGTCCTCCATATACTTTTCGGTGGCGAGGAAGTCGGAGCACGACACCATGGTCAGTCCCATGCCCGCGCCCATCGCGCCGATAAGGATCTTGTTGCGTAATTTCATATTGATTCTGTTTTTAAGTTAGCGTAAGGTGGTGTCACAGGCTTACGGTCATGCCCAGCGTGTATGTGCGTGACAGCGGGTAGGCTCGTCCGTTAGAGCTTCCGAGCTCGGGATCCCAAAGCTTGAAGCTTGAGAAGGTGAGCAGGTTGGTGCCCATGAAGTATACACGGATGTTGTTGATGTGTGCCTGGTTGACGAATTTCTTTGGCAGCGTGTAGCCTATCTCGAGGTTCTTCAGGCGCAGGTATGAGCCATCGCGCAGCCAGTAGGTGGACGCGCGGTAGTTGTTGGAGTTGCCTCCGAACGACATGCGCGGATACTTGGCGTGTATGTCCTCGTTCTTGCCCAGCGACCAGTAGTTGCCCACCACGTCGGTGAGAATGTTGCCCCAGAAGCTCTCCTGGAACGGATACACGCTTGCGCCGTTGATGAAGAACGTGGACTTGCCTGTGCCCTGGAAGAGCACGTTGAAGTCGAAGCCTTTCCACTTGGCCGACAGGCCGTAGCCGTAGATGAAGTTGGGCCTGGTGGTGGAGCCGATGGGCACGATGTCGTTGTCGTCGATCTTGCCGTCGCCGTTCACGTCGCGGTACTTGATGTCGCCGGGCGCGATGTCCACGCTTCCTGCCAGTCCGCTCTGGTCGGGGCTGTAGCGTATGTCCTCATAGTCCTTGAACAGTCCGATGGCGATGAGGCCGCGTGCCTGGTTCACACGGAAGCCGGCGTTGCGCGAGTAGGGATAGTGGCTGTACTGCTCGTCATATTCCAGAATCTCGTTCTTGGAGTAGGTGAAGTTGCCGCGGAAGGTGAAGTCCACCTGTCCTATCTTCTGGTTGAGGGCGAAGTTGCCGTCGAAGCCGCTGCTCTTCACCGCTCCCACATTGGCCGACGGGTACCTGTTGGAGGCGTTGGGGCTGGTAGACAGGAAGTTGAGACCTACCGACTGGGGCAGGTAAGAGCGTGTCATGTAGATGCCGGTGCGCTTCTCGTTGAAGTAGTCTACCGTGGCGTTGAACTTGTTGCCGAAGAGGTAGAGGTCCACGCCCACATCGTGCTTCTTCGACACCTCCCACGTCACATTGACGTTGGCCATGCGCGAGTATGTGAGGCCGTTGTAGTTGTAGGTGTCCACGCCCACGTCGCCGAACTTGTAGCCGGTGAGTGTACCCATGGACTTGGCGTCGTCGCCGTTGCCCGACCACGTGGAAGTGTTGTCGAACTCGGGCCGGAAGGCGAAGCGTACGCGGCTGCCGTTGATGCTCATGTAGTCGTTGCCCACTTTGCCGTAGGAGTAGCGCAGCTTGAGCATGTCTATCCACTTGGCGTGCTTCTTAATCCAAGGCTCCTCGCCGATGTTCCATGCCACGGAGTAGGCTGGGAAGAATCCGAAGCGGTGGCCCTTGGCGAAGTTCTCGGAGCCGTTGTAGCCGAAGTTGAAGTCGGCGTAGTAGCGGTATTTCCATCCGTAGGTGAGGCGTCCTGCCAGACCCTGGTGGCGGTAGTTGATCCAGTCGTCGCTGGTGTCGTCCTGTGTGTATTTGAGCACGGCCCCCACCTGGTGGTCGCCGAAGGAGCGGTCATAGTCGAGCTGTGCCTCGATAAACTCCTTGCGCTGCGTGTTCTTCCATGGGTTCGACTGCATGGTCTGCGCGTCGGACTTCTTCGTGAAGAGCAGTTCGCCGTCGGCGTCGCGCAGACGCTCCACGATCCACTGCTCTGGCCATTTCACGCGTTTGTTGCCGCTGTTGGAGTAAACGTCAAATCCGAAGCGTCCGTAGAATTTCAGACCCTTGGTCACGAAGTCGAGGTTCTGCTCGAGGGATGCCGTGGTCTGCACGGTGTTGTTCCATGTCTCGTTGTAGCCTGACTGCGTGATCATGACATAGGGGTTGGTGCGGTTGCCGTTGCCGAAGGCTCCGAAGCGTCCGTTGGAGTACTTCACGGGAGTGGCCACGGGGGTGTATCCCGTCAGCGAGTACCAGATGTCGTCGCTGCTGAATCCTGGCTGGTTCTGCTTCTCGAGTGAGCCGCTGATGCCCACCTTCAGGAGTGTGGTCTTGGTGAGGTTCATGTCCACATTCATGCGGTAGTTGAAGCGGTGGTAGTTGGCGTTGGTGTTGTACTTGTCGAGCGCATTGTCTGTCTTGTACATGCCGCCCTCGTCAACATAGCTTGCCGACACAAAATAGCGTGCGAGCTGTCCGCCGCCGCTGAAGTCCACGTTGGCGCGGTAGGTGGGCGCGCCCTTGCGCAGCAGCAGCCCCATCCAGTCGACGTTGGGGAAGATGTCGGGGTCGAGCTGGTTCTTGAGCACATATAGCTCGTCATCGGTGTAGCCAGCCTGCTGGTTGCGTGTCACGCGTGCCTCGTTGAGCAGCTGTGCGTATGTCACGCCGTCCACATACTCTGGGGTCTTGGTGCGTGTGCTGTAGGTGTACTCGGCCTTGGCGTTGATGTTGATCTTGCCCTCCTTGCCGTGCTTGGTGGTGATGAGCACCACGCCGTTGGCTCCGCGCGAGCCGTAGATGGCCGTGGCTGACGCGTCCTTGAGCACTGTGAAGGTCTCGATGTCCTCAGTGTTGATGTCGTTGAGGTTGCGCTCGAAGCCGTCCACGAGCACGAGGGCGCTCGAGCCTGCTCCGAACGTTGAGATTCCGCGTATCCAGAACTCCGACACGTTGTTGCCGGGCTGGCCTGTGGTCTGGCGTGCGAACACGCCTGGCACCACGCCGGCGAACGAGTTGGAGAGGCTGGCGGTGGGAGTCTTGAGGTCGGAGGCGCTGACGGTGGTCACGGCTCCTGTGAGCGTGATCTTCTTCTGCACGCCGGTACCTGTCACGGCCACCTCGTCGAGCACGTTCTCCTTTGATGTCTTCATCACCACGTTCACCGTCTTCTGTGTCTTCACGAACACGGTCTGCGTCTCCATGCCTATGTATGAGAACACGATGTTGGAGTATTGCGGGATCTTTATCTTGAACACACCGTCGATGTTGGTGATGGCGCCGAGGCCCACCTGGTCCTTCACGGTGACGGTGACTCCGATGAGCGGCTCATGCTGCTCGTCGGTGACGGTGCCCGTGACCTCTATTCTCGATTGCTGGTCCTGGGCGAAGGCGGTGCCCACGCTCACTAACACCAGCAGTAGCATAAATATGTATTTCTTCATGTTGTCAGGTTGTTGATTATTCTACGGTCATATAACGCAGGGCATGGTAGATGTGGTCGTAGATGTACCATGTCTGGTCGGTCTCGTCGTATGCCAGGCCTTTGGGCTGTTCGAAGCGTGCCTCCTGCAGTGGGTCGCCGTCGATATAGCCCCATGTCTGCCCGTCCTTCGACTCATTGGAGCGTCCGGCTGCTATTGTGGCCACGCCGTCGGGTGTGATCTTCCAGATGCAGTCGTTGTCGTTGCAGCCGGTCACATAGAAGTCGTACTCGTCGCCGTCGCCGCGCGGGTTGGCCACATAGTCGGCGTTCTTGACGAATATGCCGCACCACAGCGTGCCGAAGCGTGCGGCTCCGCCTGTGCCCTCAGCGCAGCCGCTGGCCGAGAAGTTGCCGGCCACCAATGTGGGGTACTCGAACATGTTGGTCTTCTCGTTGTAGTTGGAGCGCAGTATGCACCTCACCTGCGGGGCTATGATGTACATGTACTTGTGCGACGGGTGCAGTATGAGGCGCGTGTGCGCGCCGTCGATCTGTGATATCTGTGCGAGCGTGAAGCATTTGGTGCGGTTCTCGTCCACGAACGGAATCTTGCGTCCCTCCGGTTCCTGGCGGTAGATGGCGGCGTTGGTCCATGAGGAGTAGAACTTGGTGCCGTTGGGCATGCACACGGTGGAGTAGGTGCAAGGGCCGTAGGCGTAGGGGCGCAGCTTGCGGAATCCCTCTGAGCGCAGGGCGTAGTACATGTTGGGCTTGGTGCAGTCCGAGCCACGTCCGTTGTCGTCGGGGCAGATAAGGGTGTCGCCGTCGGTGGTGAAGGTGAACGTGTGCATCGAACTGTATTGCGCGCGCGGGAAGATACGCTTTATCTCACGCTGTGTGAGGTTGAGCTGGTAGAGTCCGTTATCATAGTTGCTTGAGTAGAGTATGCGGTCATCGCCTTCCTTGTATTTGGGGTCGAAGATGAGCCAGTCGGCGCTGCCGATGTTTCCTCCCTCTCCGAACTTGCCGTCGAACGAGCCTTCGGCGAACGTGGCGTTGCTCTTCTCGTCCACCTTGCGGAACACGGTGCCCACAGTCCATTTAGGTGTGTAGTGGAATGTCTGGTCGAAGGTGTAGTCGGTCGTCACCTCGCCGTTGTCGTTAAGGATTTTCACGTTCACGGGGCTGTTGTAGTTTGCACCCTCATACGAGCGCTTGCGCACCTGTGTGTGGATGGTTGAGCCGTCGGTGCCCACTACTTTCGCTTCCTTGCCGGCCACTGTTACCTGAATTTTGGAGGGGTCGGTGCCGAAATTGCTGCCATGGATGTAGAGCCGTGTGCGCATTGAGCCTTCTGCCGGGTCGAAGCTGGTGAATGTCACCGCCTTTGACGGGTCAGACGGCACGAGCGCCTTCTCGAACTCCGCATTGTCTGAGCAACTTACGAGAAACAGACCGCCACAGCACATTGCCAATGCCCAAAGAATAGGTTTTCTCATAAAAATTTTTGATAAATGTTTAAATTACTAGCGGCATAGGCTGCCGCAGTTTTGTTGGATTAATATTGCCCTGAGAGCTGTCAGTGTGATAATTGCCATACGGCGCCCACATGAGTGTGGGGGCTTGTCTGGTTTGAAATCGTCGTGACGTGCTGTCAGAGAATTTCATGGTCATCAGCCGTGGCGTGCGTATGCCGTGACACGGCCTTGTCGAGAGGTTATTACCCGCGTGTGTGCCAATGGTTGTGCGGCACTGCGCCGGCGTTAGTTCATTTCATAGTTGTTGTCTCTTGTAATGTGTCTCTTTCATGTGGGGCGTTGTTGCGTCAGCTATGGGAATGCGGCTGTCAGGGCCATGGCACACAACAATGCGGCCCCGTAGGTTTTTACTCTTTGCCTGTGGCAGATAGAGGTTTTTATTTTTCGCATATTTCTTACAATTAGTATTTCCAAAATGTTAATAAATTGAGCTAGGCTTATTGGGGCTGTTTACTTAAGCCATAGCTTTTTACAAGTTTTTTAGATTGATGTTGCAAAGTTATAAAAAAAGCTAATTAAATTTTGCTTGTATCATCGCTTGTATGCTTTTTGATTTTATAAGATGTTGATTATTAAGGAAGTAATATTTTAATAATATAAATTTTGTATTAATGGTGTAAGGATAAAACCAGATGTTGAGCATGTGCCTTTCTTCCAATATGTGGCTTTTTTGAGCTGTTTGCAAATAAAAAAAGAAAATGTGCGTTGCACCATCGTGTGTGCGTCGTCACATTTCCTTTTGTTTTAATGGCCTTATGCGTTGTTATAATGGCCTTATGCGTTTTTAAAACGACATTATGCGTTTTTCAAACTCGTCATTGCTCACGCATGAACGGTTCTTTGCTCGTGTCTTGTAGGTGTTGACGGTGTGGACAGAGTAGCCCAGATAGCGTGCTATGCGGTCGCTCTCCTTTATGCCCATTCGTATGAGGGCAAAAATGCGCATCTCGCTTGTCAGAGTGTTCTCTTCTGACGGGTACTTACGGTCATCTTCGTTAAAGAGGGTGTTGTATTGTTCAACAAAATTTGGAAAAAGAACAAGGAACGTCTTGTCAAAGTTGCGGAATATGGTCTTGCGCTCGTTGTTAAGATATTCTTGGCTTGTCACGTTCTCGATGTCGCTGTATCGTCGCGTCATAACCGCCTTGTTCACTTTGTTGAATATGTGCTCCAGCGACTCTATATATTCGGATGCGTCATAGAGCGTGCGCCCTATATATTCGTTTTTCACCTTGTCGGCCTCCAAGAGTTGCTTGTTGGTCTCCATGAGCTGCTTGTTGGTGGCGTTAAGGGCTTCAAGGTTCTGTCTGTTCTGCTGCTGTGCCAGCTTAAGTTTTCTATTGAGCCTACTATGGTAGACATAAGCTCCAGCGAGGACACAAACAACAACAATCACACAGAGAAACAACACGAAGAAGATATTTCGTTGCATCTTGACCATGTCGAGTTTTGCCTTCTCTAGGCTGGCATGATGTTGCTCAATGCGATGAGTCTTATTGGTGCGTTGTAAAAATTGATGAATTCAAGGGCCTTGCTTACATATTGGTTGGCCTTTGCATTGTCAAAATGCTGTATGGAGCTGCTCACGTGGTAGAGCGATATTATCTCTCTTGTGGTCGACTCGTTGTCGCAGATGGCAGACTTTATGAAACTTATTATTGCCATCTCCTCGTTGCTCTTTCTGCGGTATGCCCAAGCCTCCTCAAAGTAGTAGGTCGCCATGCGGTGCTTGTCTTTCTCGCGCTTCACAGCCTCGTTTGCTAAGCAAATCACTCGGTCGTTGTCGTCTTGCGATGCCGCCTTGGCTATGCTGAACTGGTACCAGTCGCTCGACTGTGGCTTGGTGATAGCCAACAACGAATCGGTGCATTGGTTCGCATATATGCTGTAGTCGTTTTGCTGTGCCTCGTTCGAAACGAAAAAGCCTTCTTGTTCTGCCCATAGCTTGTGCATGGTTTTGTAATATTCGATCTTCACCCATGCCGGCATTCCGCTGACATCGATAGATTTCATTATCTTGTAAGCCTGTATGTTGTCGCCTGAGGTTATGCATATATGGGCAATGTTGCACATGGCCACAATTTCATAGTCCTTGCGTCCAATCTGTTGGGCCACGTTCAAACTCTTGTAGGCGTATACTATGGCTGAGTCGGCTTTGTATGACTGGTATGCAAGGTAGATGCTGTGTAACGTCCCGAAGCGCTTGTTGAGGCTTTCGTGTCTTGTAAGAAGCTTTTTAATGGCGCTTATGTGCTGTTCGTGTTCCGCTTCATACATCGGAGCCTTCTCCAAACTTTCGTCGAGCTTGTTGAGCCATTGCTTTATGTTGTCGCTCACAGCGTCTGCCGGTTTGGCGATACAGAGCAATAAGAAAATCGAAAAAATGGTCTTTATATGGGTCATAATCGTTAGGCTTTAACTATAATAAATGCAAAGGTAAGAAAATTTCGTGTCTTTCGCCATGTTTTTATGTTGAAATAAATAAAAAAATAGGCCAACCTAAGAAAGGCTGGCCCATCATTTTTTAGTTTTCCTTATTCTCGATTCACAAATCTCAAATCTCGATTCTCTATTACAAATCTCAATTCTCTATTACAAACCTCTATTCTCGATTCTCAAACCACTATTCTTGATTCACGAATCTCGGTTCACATCCGCTTATCTCTACTCGCCGAGATATTCGGCCTTCACCGTTTCTTTCAGAATGTTCACGGTTAGGCGGTAGCGTCCGTCGCGGCGTATGCGCCATTTTGTGTCCTTGCCGCCTGTGCGAAGGAGCGAGGTGTGCAAGATGTCAGCATTGGCACTGAAGGGATGCAGCTCTTTCTGTCCCCATTCCTCCACGCCTTCAAACTTAAAGGCATCAGGTTCCTCCACCTTGTCGTTGCGCTTCAGCTCGCCCTCCCATGTCCACACACAGGCATCGGCTTTGCTCTGTGTGAAGGGCTGCATCTTTAGCTTCTCCCATCCGTTCTTTGTGGCTCCACCACCCAAGAACAGCTCGTTCCACGGACGGAACAGTTCACCGCGCATGGTGCCCTCCATGGGGTTTACATACAGGCGGTAGTAGTTGGCGGCAAACGTGACCGCCAGTCCTTTCGCGTCTTTATCTGTGGTGGATAGATAACCCATGCCGTTGTTTACAAACTGTGCGTCCTCGTCATCGGGCTGTAGCCATAACGTGGCGGCCTGAGCGGTTTCTGTGCTTTGCACACGGGCCTGTCCTTCACCCAGCGGTCCGGCGTATCGGAACTGTCCGTCTGGTGTGCGCTCCATCTTCTGTGCGCCGCCAGGCACGGCAGTACCTGTTATCCACAATTCGTCAAAATCTTGTGCCGACATCGCTGTTGTTGAAAGTAGACAGATGGCACACAACACATATTTTATATAACTCTTAATTTCCATAAATTAAATTTCAAAAAATCAAAACTCTATCTTGTAAGTCTTGTTGAACGAAGCGTCAGCAATGAGCACTGTCATGTCACCCGTCTTGTCGTCCCATCTCCATGCGTTGCTGTCCATAGCCTTGCCGTTAAGCTTCACGGCATCAGGACGCTTTGTTGTCTTGAACACCACCTCATAGCTACGCTTTGTAGGCATGTTCTTGTAGCTTCCCTTGCGTGGGTGGATGGTTAGAGAAGATCCTTTGACGGTGTGCTTGTGGGCAATGAGCGTTGTGGCATACTCGTTGCGCTGATAGCCGTTGTCGTCGCCGTTGTCTTCGTAATAGCTTATTGAGCCGTCACCACCGGGATACACCTCCAGAATGAGCTTCTCCGGGCACGACTTGAGGTTGGTGATGTGGGGATAGCAGGGTATGACGGATCCTGCTTTCACGAAACGTGGCGTGTCGTCAAGGGTGTAGGTCTGGGTTATGGTGGTGTTTCCTTTCACCATGCGGTTCTTGCACACGTCAAACCACAGACCCTCGGGCAGCCACACGCTGCTTTCCACCAGCTTGTCCTTGCCCGACCGTTTGGTAACGGGAGCCACCAACATGTTGCTGCCAAACATATATTCGCCCTCGTTGTCGTAGGCTTCGTTGCGCTCTGGCCAGTAATAGTAGAGTGGGCGGCAGATAGCTATGCCTGTGTCGTAGGCCTCGCGTGCCGCATTATAGATGTATGGCATCAGACGGTAGCGTAGATTCACGGCGTCGCGCAGTTGTGTGAAGTTGCTGTATTTCCATATCCTGCGCTCGATGTCTGGCGAACTTGTGGCGTGGGTGCGGAAGAGCGGTGAGAACACGCCATACTGAATCCAGCGTAGATACAGCTCTGGGTCGTTGCCGAGAAACTGCTGATGGCCGCCGAGGTCATGACCCCAATAGCCGAAACACACGTTTGAGGCTGTGGCTGTGAAGCAGGGTTGGAAGGCCAGCGTTCCGAATGTTGTGAACGAGTCGCCTGAGAAGCCTAACGGGTAACGGTGGCTGCCCAGTCCGCCCCAGCGGTGGAATATTACGGGTCGGCGGTCAGGGCGGTTTACACGCATGTCGTTGTAGAACACATGGTTGTGCCAGAACGTCTCACCCAGTCCTTTCACGTTCTTGCTCAGCAGATGTTGCTGCCAGTCGAGCCACCAGAAGTCTACACCCTGTGCCTCTCGTTTGCGCAGTATGTCCTTGAACATCACCTTGTAGAAGGTGCTGTCCTCAAGATTCCACGGTATGTTCTTCGTTGAGGCAGGCAGGCCGAGGTCGCGTGTCATGTCTGAGAAAAACTCCTCGTCGTTGTCCACACCGTCGGCAGGGTGTAGGTTGAGAGCCACGCGCAGCTTGTTGTCATGCATAAACTTGATGAGCTTCTCTGGCTCAGGAATTACCGTTTTGTCCCATGTCCATCCTGTCCAGTCGCGGTCGTGCCAGTCCATGTCGAAAATCATTACGTCGAGCGGAATGTCATGACTTTTTATCTCGTTCACAATGTCCATAAACTCCTGCTGTGTGTATTTCTGATATTTGCTGTACCAGTAGCCCAGCGTGTAGAGCGGTGGCATGTTCATGTGCCCGCCAATCTTGGCATAGTCGCTCACGGCCTTGCGATACTCATGTCCGTAACCCATGAAATACCAGTCGACGGCCTCTTTGTCCACAGGCTCTGCCCACCAGTCTATGCCTCCTGCTTTCTTGTCGAACGCGAAGGTGTTGCTGCCGTCGCCGCGCTTGGCTAACGGACTCTCGTCTATCACGGCCCATCCAGCCCTTGACACCACTCCGTCTTCCAGCTCCTTACGTTTGTTGTCGCCCATCTGTCCGTCAAGCGTGCGTGTTGTGCCTTTGAGGTTTAGGGCGTTGTCTTTGCCAGGATACCAAAGCACCTTCTTGCCGTTCATGGTGAGCGTTATGTTGAGGCTCTTCGAGTTGCGCTGTGCAGCGTCTATCTCATCGCCCACCTTGTATCTTAGCGTCAGGGCCGATGTTTTGATCTCCAGCCATCCGTTCTCCTCTGTTGTCTTGAACTTGGGTACTGGCAGGTTGCGGTTCACCACGCCAAAGGTTGCGCGATCCTCAAACAAGGCTTTCTTGCTGTATTGAATGCGTATCATCTCTGGCGTGAGCACGGTGAACCGCGCATTGCCTCTTGTCACAACGGCCTTAGGGTTGGCCTTTGGATTGTCCACCTCCGATGCCTTGATGTTTCCGAGGCATGAGAGGAAGAAAAGCAGTAAAAGAAAATTTCTCATTGTTGTTTATTTGTTCTGTCGTTTATGTTTATCCTTTTAGGACACGTTAAATTTGCAATGACGTGTTGCGTCTGGCTGTCGGGCTGTGCGCATGCAAAGATAATTATTTTCATGCTCGTTTCAAGCGGTTCCTGCATTTATATTATCGTTCCTTGCTGCCGTAACAACATAACATGTTGATAATCAGGATGTGCTCTTTTCCAAAATAACATTGTGTGTATAATGGCTTTTTATGGGGTCTGACAAAGCATTTCTGGAAAAGAGGCGTCCTTTTTGTCTGTTCGGCGTCTATTTCTCTGCGGTGTCAGGTGCGTTGTCGGCACGAACCGCTGAGCAAAGGTGTAAGTTAAATTGCATTAATAAGACATTGAAAAAAAAGCCATTATGCTGAAATGTGGAATTTTATTGCTAAATTTGCACGCAATAAATTTCAAAAGTACTTATGTCATCATTTGTTGCAGATAAAATTGTAATGGACGGTCTTACTTATGACGACGTCCTTCTTATCCCTGCTTATTCAGAGGTACTGCCGAAAACGGTAGAGTTGAAAACAAAGTTCTCGCGTCACATTAATCTTAACGTGCCGTTCGTGACAGCAGCCATGGACACCGTTACAGAATCAGCAATGGCTATCGCCATAGCGCGCGAGGGAGGTATCGGCGTGATCCACAAGAACATGTCGATAGAGGAACAGGCGCGCCAGGTGGCAATCGTGAAACGTGCCGAGAACGGAATGATCTACGATCCCGTGACCATTCGCCGTGGAAGCACCGTTAAAGATGCGCTCGCCATGATGGCCGAGTATCACATCGGCGGCATTCCTGTTGTTGACGACGACAACCACCTTGTGGGCATCGTTACCAACCGCGACCTGCGTTTTGAGCGTCACCTCGACAAGCTCATCGACGACGTGATGACAAAAGAGAATCTCGTCACCACACACATACAGACCGACCTTGCTGCCGCTGCCGACATTCTGCAGAACAACAAGATTGAGAAACTGCCCGTTGTAGACAGCGACAACCGCCTCGTGGGTCTCATCACCTATAAGGACATAACCAAGGCCAAGGACAAGCCCATGGCTTGCAAGGACGAGAAAGGCCGTCTGCGCGTAGCCGCAGGTGTGGGTGTGACCGTCGACACGCTTGACCGCATGCAGGCCCTCGTTGAGGCCGGTGCCGACGCCATCGTCATCGACACAGCCCATGGCCACTCAAAGTATGTCGTAGAGAAGCTGGTTCAGGCCAAGGCTGCCTTCCCCAACGTAGACATCGTTGTGGGTAACGTGGCAACAGGTGCCGCTGCCAAAATGCTCGTCGACAACGGTGCCGACGCCGTGAAGGTGGGCATCGGTCCGGGCTCTATCTGTACCACCCGTGTGGTTGCAGGTGTGGGTGTGCCCCAGCTCAGCGCCATCTATGATGTCTTCTCAGCATTGCAGGGCACAGGTGTGCCTCTCATCGCCGACGGCGGTCTCCGCTATTCGGGCGACGTTGTCAAGGCCCTCGCAGCCGGTGGTAGCAGCGTGATGATCGGCTCGCTCGTTGCAGGAACCGAGGAGAGCCCCGGCGACACCATCATCTTCAACGGCCGTAAGTTTAAGAGCTACCGCGGCATGGGTTCGCTTGAGGCTATGGAGAACGGTTCAAAGGACCGCTACTTCCAGGCTGGCACCAAGGATGTGAAGAAGCTTGTGCCCGAGGGCATCGCCGGACGTGTGCCTTACAAGGGAACCGTTCAGGAGGTTATCTACCAGCTCATCGGCGGTCTCCGCTCAGGTATGGGCTATTGTGGTGCCCAGACCATCGACAACCTGCACAACGCCAAGTTTACCCGCATCACCAACGCCGGTGTGCTTGAGAGCCATCCTCACGACATCACCATCACCAGTGAGGCTCCCAACTACTCGCGTCCGCAGTAAGCCGTAGGCAAGAAGCAAACAAGAAAACAATAAAATATTGGCCCATCCCTGCCCCTTATATATTAATAATGTATAGGGTGTGGGGATGGAACAATTTTAGAAAGAACATAATAACGACAAATTTTAAACAATCGACGTTTTGCGCATAACAACAATGAAGTCAATGCTACTCACTGCCATGCTGCTCCTCTCCGTACTGTCAGCATGGGCACAGACCGACCCGACGATAATGACTATCGACGGCAAGCCGGTGTCGCGTTCAGAGTTTGAATATTCCTACAACAAGAACAACTCGGAGATGGTTGTTGACAAGAAGAGTGTGGCCGAATATGTGGACCTCTTCATCAACTACAAGCTCAAGGTCCTCGCCGCCGAAGAAGCAGGCATAGACACGACAAAGAGTTTCAAGAAGGAGTTTCTGTCATATCGCGACCAGCAGATAAGACAGGCGTTCCTGAGCAATGACGACCTTAAGCGCGAGGCGTGGAAGATCTATGTCGAGACACGCGACCGCATCGACTCTATGGGCGGCATGGTGCGCCCCTCACACATCCTTGTGCGCATGTCGCAGAAGGCAACCAAGGAGCAGGAGGCTGCTGCCAAGACACGCATCGACTCGATCTACAAAGCCCTTGCCAAGGGTGCCGACTTTGCCGAGCTGGCACGCAAATGTTCCGATGACAAGGGTTCGGCAAAGCGTGGCGGCGACATCTCGTGGATATGCAAGGGTCAGACGCTCCCCGAGTTTGAGAACACCGTGTTCGCCATGAAGAAAGGCGAGGTCAGCGTGCCGTTCAAGACCGTGGCTGGTTGGCACATAGCCAAGCTCATGGACAAAGGCTGCTTCTTCCCCTATGACAGCGTGAAACGCGATGTGGAGCGCTTCGTAGACCAGGCAAGGGTGCGCGAGCGCATAATATCACAGAACATCGACTCCATTGCCAAGGCATCGGTGCCACAGCTCACCGCCGAGCAGGTGGTCGACCGCAAGGCTGCCGAGATGGAGGCTGCCGACTCTGACCTCAAGAACCTTGTGCGCGAGTATCATGACGGTCTGCTGCTTTACGAGATAAGCAACAGGAACGTGTGGGACAAGGCCGCCAAGGACGAGAAGGGTCTGGAAGCATACTATAAGAAGAACAAGAAAAAATATAAGTGGGACGAGCCTCGCTTCAAGGGCATCGCCTACCACACCAAAGACCAGGCCGACATAGAGGCTGTGAAGAAAGCCGTTGAGAACCTTCCGTTTGAAGAGTGGGCAGAGACGCTGCGCAAGACCTTCAACGACAGTGTGCGCCGCATACAGGTGGTGAAGGGCATCTTCAAGAAGGGCGACAACGCCCTCGTCGACAAGGACGTGTTCAAGAAAGACACCGTCGACACAGCACCTCAGGGCTACACCTTCAGCGATGTCTATGGCAAGACCATCAAAACGCCCGAAAACATGGGCGACGTGCGCGAACAGGTGGTTGCCGACTATCAGGACCAGCTGGAGAAACAGTGGGTTGCCGCTCTGAGAAAGAAACACAAGGTGGTGGTTGACAAGCAGGTTCTCGCCACCGTGAACAACCATTAAGACGACACAACATTCGAAAACAACATACAATGAACAAAGCATACAGCACATTCATCTGCTTTATAGCAGCTCTGTTGCTCGTGGGCGTCACAGCCAACGCGGGCATGAACCGTGGTCGCGCCGCCCTCAGTGGCGTTGCCGCCCTTAGCGCTGGCGACAACGACAGCACAAGCGCAGCAAAGAACGACACGGCAACCATTGACGACGTGCCCGAAGAGAGCATTGTCGACGAGGTAATATGGGTAGTGGGCGACGAGCCTATCCTTAAGTCGGACGTGGAGATGATGCGCCTCCAGGCAGAGCAGGAGGGCATGACATGGCACGGCAACCCCGACTGCGCCATTCCTGAGCAGCTCGCTCTTCAGAAGCTGTTCCTCCACCAAGCCGCCATCGACTCTATCGAGGTGAGCGAGAGCGAGGTAACATCCAACATCGACCGCCAGATCGATGCGTGGATCCAGTATGCCGGCTCAAAGGAGAAGCTTGAGGAGTATCGTAAGATGAGCGTCACGCAGATGCGCCAGCAGCTCCGCGACGATGCCCGTAACCAGTTCCTCGTGCAGCGCATGAAGGAGAAGCTCGTCGAGGATGTGAAGGTCACACCCGCCGACGTGCGTCGCTATTTTGCCAATCTTCCTGCCGACAGTCTGCCCTTCGTGCCCACAGAGGTAGAGGTTGAGATCATCACCAAGCAGCCCAAGATCTCACAGGAAGAGATCAACCGCGTGAAGGAAGACCTGCGCGAGTATACCGAGCGTGTGACCAGCGGCAAGACATCGTTCGCCACGCTCGCACGTCTCTACAGCGAGGATCCCGGCTCGGCACGTCAGGGCGGTGAGCTCGGCTACACAGGCCGCGGCATGCTCGACCCCGCCTTCGCCAACGTGGCTTTCAACCTCACTGACCCGAAGAAGATCTCGAAAATCGTGGAGTCGGAGTATGGCTTCCACATCCTACAGCTCATCGACAAGCGCGGCGACAAGGTCAACGTCCGTCACATCCTGCGCACCCCCAAGGTGTCGGAAGAGGAGGTTGAGGCCACCCGTCTGCGCCTTGACACCCTTGCCAACGAAATACGCGACGGCAAGGCCAAGTTTGAGGATGCTGCCATGTATGTGTCTGACGACAAGGACACGCGCAACAACCACGGCCTCATGTCGACCTATGGCGAGGACGGCGTGACATCACGTTTCCAGATGAAGCAGCTCCCCACCGAGGTGGCCCGTCAGGTTGAAGGCATGAAGGTGGGCGACGTGTCTAACGCGTTCCGCATGGTCAACAAGAACAACAAGACCGTTGTGGCCATCATCAAGCTGAAGAACCGCATCGAGGGTCACCGCGCCACCATAACCGAAGATTTCCAGGTCATGAAGAACGTTGTTGTTCAGCACGAGAAGCAGAAGAAGCTGCACGATTGGGTTGTGGAAAAGATCAAGAAGACCTATGTGCGCATGAAGGACCGCTATAAGAACTGCGACTACGAATATGAAGGATGGGTAAAATAGCAGAAAACATATATAAGAAAAAAATAGACGGGCATAGAATCATTCTCACGTTGGTTCTATGCCTGTTTGGACTATGCCTGGTCTTGGCCATGACGGCACCGCCGAAACGGTCGAAGAAGAAGGCACAGCACGACAGTCGTGTCTATCTCGTCCATTCGGATGAGCTTAAATATGACCAGTGGGGCACCGTGCCCGGAGCACAGATTGTCAAGGGCAAGGTCCATTTCACCAACGACGGCGCACAGCTGTGGTGCGACAGCGCCTACTTCTTCCAGGAGCAAAACTCGGTGGAGGCGTTCGGACATGTGCGCTTCAAGCAGGGCGACACCCTGTCACTCACCTGCAACTATGGCCAGTATGACGGCCAGGAGCAGATGATGCGTGCCCGCCATAACGTGGTGCTCAAGCACCGCACACAGACGCTCTACACCGACAGTCTCGACTATGACCGTATCTACGAGAACGCCTACTTCTTCGAGGGCGGCAAGCTCGTCGACGGCAAGGACGAGCTGGTGAGCGACTGGGGACAGTATAACACGCAGAGCCGTAAGGCCGCCTTCTTCTACAATGTGCGCATGAGGAGCAACGACGATGTCATACACACCGACACCCTGTTCTACGACACCCGCACATCGCTGGCTCACGTCACAGGCCCGTCGAAGATCGTGTCGGGTGACAACGTCATCCACACCGCCGACGGCTATTTCAACTCAAAGACCGACCTCTCGCAGCTGTTCGGCCGTTCCACCATCGTGAACAAGGAGAAGACCATCACCGGCGACAGCCTGTTCCACGACAACACGACTGGGCTGAACGAAGGCTTCGGCAACGTGGTCTATAAGGACACGGTGAACAAGAACCAGCTCCTTTGCGACCACCTGTTCTATAACGACAAGACAGGCTATGGCTACGCCACACGCAAGGCTCTCATGAAAGACTATTCGCAGCAAGACACGCTCTATGTGCATGCCGACACGCTGAAGCTCTATACCTTCAACATCAACACCGATTCGGTCTACCGCATGGTGCATGGCTACAGGCACGTCAAGGCTTACCGCAAGGATGTGCAGGCCTTGTGCGACTCGATGGTGTTCTCCAGTCTCGACTCTTGTCTCACCATGTACCAGGATCCTGTGGCATGGAGTGGCGAGCGCCAGATCTTGGGCGAGCAGATCAAGATCTTCATGAACGACAGTACCGTGCGCAAGGCAGAGGTCATTGGCCAGGCTCTCTCCGTGGAGAAGGTTGACGACAAGGACCACTTTAACCAGGTGGCATCGCGCCGCATGGATGCCTTCTTCGTCGGTGGCGCCATAAGAAAGACCGAGGCCGTGGGCAACGTGCGGACGGTGTTCTATCCGCAAGACAGCAAGGACAGCACGCTCACGGGTCTCAACTATCTTGAGACCGACACGTTGCGCATGTTCATGAGCCCAGAGCGCAAGTTGCAGAAGATATGGACCTCAAAGGCGGCTGGCACCATGTATCCCATGACCCAGATTCCGCCGCAGCGTTATCATCTCGACACCTTCGAGTGGTTCGAGAACCTGCGTCCCGCCGATCCCGCCGATGTGTTCGTGTGGAGAGGCAAGGGCACAGGAAGCGAGCTGAAGAAGGTCAAGCGACAGGAGGCACCGCTGCAGACGCTCCCCGCTCTGGGCAGCATTACGACGACGGCTCAAGATTCTCCTCTGAAGGCTTCTGAAAAGGAGGAGAAGGCGGTTCCTGAAAAGACCGCCCCTGAAGCAGAAGACAAGAAAAAACAATAGGCTTTTAAAAAAGAACGACAGTAAGGAGGTGCAATGATGTTTTATTTTGGAAACCGTCGCCCGCGAGGCTTCCGCCACCATTATATATATGTGGACGAGCGCAAAGAGCGCATGCAGATGCAGCCTCAGGAGGAAGAAGGCAGACGCCGACAGAGCCTTGTGTGGCGTCTCGGTGCGTTGCTCCTTCTTGTGCTCCTTCTTCTTGCTGCCTGCGTGTTTGTCATGGCTCTACGTTAGCATTGCTCTTACATGAAGACTAAATGTCAATTTGTCAACTTGTTAACTTAAGAAAATGAACGATATTATTCAGCTTTTACCCGATTCTGTCGCTAACCAGATTGCGGCAGGTGAGGTTATTCAGCGTCCGGCAAGTGTCATCAAGGAGCTTGTCGAAAACGCTGTTGATGCGGGAGCCACCGAGATAACGGTTCTCGTGGTTGATGCTGGACGCACATCAATACAAGTGATCGACAACGGCAAAGGCATGTCGGAGACCGATGCCCGCATGGCGTTTGAGCGTCATGCCACATCAAAGATCACGAAGGCAAAGGATCTCTTCTCTCTTCACACCATGGGCTTTCGTGGCGAGGCGCTGGCATCGGTGGCTGCCGTGGCACAGGTCGAACTGAAGACGCGCCGTGCCTGCGACGAGGTGGGCACCCACCTGTCTATCGCCGGCTCCAAGGTCACCTCGCAGGAGCCGTGCTCTTGTCCTGAAGGTAGCAACTTCAACGTCGAGAACCTGTTTTTCAATGTGCCTGCCCGCCGTAAGTTCTTGAAAGGCAACAGCACCGAGCTGAAAAACATCATTACCGCCTTTGAGCGCATAGCGCTTGTCTATCCCGACGTGTCGTTCGCCCTTTACAGCAACGGTGCTGAGATGTTCAGTCTGAAGGCGGGAGCGCTGCGTCAGCGCATCGTCGATGTGGTGGGCAAACGCTTCAACCAGTATCTGCTGCCGCTGAAGTTTGACACCACTATATGCAAGCTAAGCGGCTTTGTGGGCAAGCCCGAATCGGCACGCAAGAAGAACGCCCCGCAATATTTCTTTGTCAACGGCCGCTACATGAAGCACCCCTATTTTCACAAGGCCGTCGTCACAGCCTTTGACCGCTTGGTGCCCGAAGGCGAGCAGGTGCCCTATTTTATCTATTTTGACGTGCCGGCCGAAAACATAGACGTGAACATCCATCCCACAAAGACAGAGATAAAGTTTGAGGACGAACAGCAGATCTTCTCCATGGTAGCTGCTGCCGTGCGCGACACCGTGGGCATTTTCAATGATGTGCCGACCTTCGACTTCGACACACAGGAGCGTCCCGACATACCCGTGTTCAGTCCGGACGACACCATAACAGCCCCCAAGGTGCAATATAACCCCACATACAATCCCTTCAAAGAGGAACGGAGCAACGCCGCTGCCGCAACGCCGTTCAGCGAACCGCTGCTGCCTTCTGCCGATGACGACCTGTTAGGGTCTTCTCTTGACGACCCCTCTCTTGCAGGTTCTTCTCTTGGAGGTTCTTCTCTTGCGGGTTCTTCTCTTGCGGAATCATCTCTCAGAGGGTCCTCGCTCGTGGGTTCCTCCATGTCAGGTTCTTCCTTGACCAGCTCTTCGCTTGGCAGCCCGTCACGGGGCGACGGTCAAGGCGACGACGACCAGCCGTTAGCCATGAGTGCCCTCACGCCCGACGACGACCTGCTCACCCCGTCGGCCCTCCACTCTTCAGTGGGTGACAGTGATGAGATACAGACCTCGGCTTTGCAGACGTTCCCCCTGCCGCCAGCCACGAAAGAAGACAAGGAGAGACAGGCAGACATCTTTGAGGGAGAGAGCTTGATAGAGGAGAAGTCGCCCGCCCACTACCAGTATAAGGGAAAATACATAATGACCGCCGTGAAGTCGGGTCTTATGATTGTCGACCAGCACCGCGCCCACATACGCATCCTCTATGAGCAGTATCTGGCGCGGGTGGAGAGCCGTCATGCCGAGTCGCAGAAAATGCTGTTCCCCGAAGCCCTGCACCTCATGCCGGGCGACGATGTGGTGCTTCAGAAGATCATGCCCGAGCTGCAAGCCATAGGCTTCGAACTGACCTCGCTTGGTGGCGGCTCCTATGCCGTGAATGCCGTGCCAGCCGGCCTTGAGGGTGTCGACATGGTGGCGCTGCTTACCGACATGCTCTCTGCTGCCGGCAACCAGACCACCAGTGTGGTCGACGAGATCAACCGCACGCTGGCTTTAAGCATGGCTCGCCATGCCGCCTTGTCTTACGGCACGGTGCTCGACAACACAGAGATGGAGAACCTTGTGAACAACCTGTTCGCCTGCTCCAACTTCAACTACACGCCCGACGGCAAGACCATTCTCTGCATCTTGAAGCAAAAGGAGATGGAGCATCTGCTCGGTTAAACCCATATCGGCCTAACGACCGATTTCGGTTAAATCCATATCGGCCTAATGACCGGTTTGGGTTAAAGCTGATGGCGCCTGTTTGGAGATATGGAAAAAGGAGCATCTGTCCTGATAGTCTCAGTTTTGGCTAATTATTCGCAATTAATTATCACATAAGGCTTTATTAATGGCTTGATTGTGACAATTTTGCTATTTTTTAGCACTTAAAGTACAAATTTTCGATAAAAAGTAACAAGATTTAATTTTTATTGTTAACTTTGCATTGAAATAGGGGAGTAGTGGCTCCCTGCGAAAATTGTTTAAAACGATATTTTTGATTATTAAACTAATAAAGGTTATGAAAAAATTATTGATCGCATTGGCATTTGCCGGCCTCTCTCTGTCAGCTTCGGCTCAGGAGGCAGATCCTACACTCAAGCATAGTGTAGCTACCAATTCATTCTGGAGCAACTGGTTCATCCAGGTAGGTGCAGACTGGAACGCATGGTACTCAAACGAGGAGCATGGTCTCGGTCTCTCTGAGAGCCCCTTCAAGAAGTTCCGCTCAAACCCTGGCGCTTCTGTAGCCATCGGTAAGTGGTTTACACCGGGCATCGGTCTTCGTACAAAGCTCTCAGGCATCTGGGGCAAGGCCGTAACCGACGACGACAACTACGGCAACTGCAACAAGTATTGGACTCTG
>UQTI01000024.1 GCA_900543975.1 uncultured Prevotella sp.
AAACATGAAAATAGGAGATAAACACCTATGATTAGTGTTTACCTCCTACTCGATTAAATGTCGTCGGCTGCGTTATTTAAAATGGCCACCAACTTCTCTTCTTTTTTGCTTGTCCTTTATGTCTTATCGTTTGGTTTAAAACCTGGGGATAGGTTTTGCCTTCATGTATCATTTGGTAAATTTGACCCCAATCGGGCAGTCCGCCAATGTTGCGGTCATCAATGAAAAGATCTGCCTTTATCTTGCGGGAGAAATGGTTGTTATATTCGACCTTCTCTTCCGGATAATCTTTGTTAACGGCGTAAAACTCGACACCGCGCTCACGACACCAGTCTATGGCGTCTTGAAGGAGTTTTCCTTCTCTTACGCTCCAAAGAATGAGCTTGTGGTGTTCTTTAATGAGCAATTTTAATGTCTCGGTCGCAAATGGTATCTCGTCTCCTATGTCAGGGTATCGGTGCGTTACAATTGTTCCGTCAAAGTCTACTGCTATAACCATACTGTTAATTTTTTTTCTTGGTTGAGTTTTTCTGATTGTGATGTAAAAACAAGCTAATTAAAAGGCGGAAGCTACAAATAATACTTTGAACATTAGTTTGCCGTATGATTTATAGTTTCCGCCTTTTGCGTTTTTGGTGTTCTACAGAGGTTTTACTGCTTCACAGACGTATCGTTCACGTCGCCATAATGGCTGCTTGTGTAGTTGCCATATGAGCTGCCATAAGTGCCGCTCTTGTGACCATAGCGTCCGTATTTCCCATATCTTCCGTAGCCGTAATAGTAGCCATACTTCTTCTTTGACATGTCGATGCCGTTGATCACAACGCACATGTTGGGGAGCTTCTTCTCCTTTGCAAGGTCGTTGATGTAGCCAAAAGCCTCCTTCGGAGTGTAGTCGGCACGGCAGAGGAACACCGTGGCGTTTGCCACGCGGCCGATCTGCAAGGTGTCGGTAACGAGGCCGACAGGTGCAGAGTCGATAAGCACATAGTCGTATGTCTCTTTCAGAATGTCTATTACCTGATCAAGCGACTTGCGTGCCACCAACTCGGCAGGGTTTGGAGGAATTGGTCCAGCCATCAATATGTCGAGGTTGTTGCTGATGCCCGATTTCAGAATCTGCTTTTTAACATCGGCAGCTGTTGGATCTGGCTGTGTCAAGAGGTTTGTGATGCCATGCTGGTGGTCGTTAATCTCAAACAGCTCTGCCAAGCGAGGCTTGCGGATGTCAAGACCTACGAGCACCACCTTCTTGTCAAGAAGAGCGAAACTTACAGCAAGGTTGGCAGCCGTGAATGTCTTGCCCTCACCAGATGTGCTTGATGTGAAGAGAACTACCTTTTTGTTCTCTGCCATGATAAACTGTAAGTTTGTACGCAGCGAGCGGAACACCTCTTCCATCTGGTTGTTCTGGTTCTCATGCACAACAATATCGGCCTTTGTTTTTGCTGTTTCACTTGCAACGGCTATGTCTGCAAGGATTGGCAGCGATGTGAGCTTAGCCACATCGTCATGACCTTCAATCTTGTAGCGCATGAAGTTGACGATGAAGATTACGCCAGCAGGTATGGCAAGACCCATGATCAGGGCAATGAGCATTATCATTGAATTCTTGGGGCTTACCTTGCCCATATACTGCGGATCATCAATCAGCTTACCCTTATCGGCTGTGGCAGCAAGAGATATCGAGTTTTCCTCACGTTTCTGAAGCAGCATGAGATACAGTCCCGACTTAACGTCCTGCTGACGTCCAATCTGTGTGAGGATGCGCTCCTGCTCAGGTGTGGCGTTTGTTTGGCTTGCGTATCTGCCATACATGTTGGCAATGTTGTTACGCTCAATCTCCATGCTCTTGCGTGCCTGTATCATTGCGCGCTTAATGCTTGATGTCAGGTCGTCAAGTTGTGCTGTAAGAGGCGTTACCGTGGGGCTGCTTTCGCTTGCGCTACGGAGCAGTCGGTTACGCGTAATCACGATGTCGTTATATTTGTCGATGAGCGATGTTGCTGAAGCATCAGACAGACCGACGTTTGACGGCAAGGTCTGGTATTTGTTTGACGGGTCATTCAGATACTCGGAAATGCTGTTCAGCAACGCCATCTGTGTGTTGGCTTCAGCCAACTTCTGGCTGTAGACATCTTGGTTCTGTACTGCCTGAGCTGCGTTCATCTTCAGCTCAACCATGTTGTTGCGTTTTTTATATTCCTCAAGAGAGCCCTCTGTGCTTCCCAACTCAGCGTTGATTTTTTCCAGACGACCGTTGATGAACTCTTCTGTTCTTACCGCAATCTCGTTCTTGTCTTCGTTGGCCTGACGGTTATAGCAGATGGCCAACTGGCGCAGGTAGTCGACAGCTCGTTGTGGACTCTCGTCTTTCAGTACCAACTCTGCGATGGTTGTGGTCTTTGATGTCTGGCTTACCGACAGCGAACCTGCATATTTGGCTGCAACGCTTTTGGGCGACAATATCGTTACCTTTAAGGCACGTCCTTCAGGCAACAGACCTCTATCGCCATTCGACTGCAACGTGATGATGCCCGTCTTTGTGTCTATGCGTGTAGGGAACGATGTTATTGTTTTTTCTATTGAGTTCGTTACACCTGTTTTTGGGTTTAGATATTCGCCTGTTACGGTGTAGCTACTGCCTCTTCTGTTGATCTCAAGAGAAATGGGGTAGTTGAGCTTCTCAAGATGACTTGGGTCGAGGTCAACAGAGATGGGCTCGCTATTATAAATAAGGTGATCTTTTACTTTTCCTTCCAACGAATAGTTGACATACAGTTTCAGATCTCTTACTGCTTGCTGGGCTATAGATAGCGATGATAGAATTTCCATCTCGTTGTCTATACCCGTTGAGTTGGACATTATGCCGAGATTGCTTGTTGTCAACACTCCGCTCTTTCCACCTCGTCCTCTGGAATCATCGTCTTTGATGAGCAGCTTGGCGTATGCCTGATATACTGGCGTCTTGTAGCGCAAGTATATCATTGCGCATCCCATACAGATAATCAACGACAGCACGAACCATTTCCAATGTAGTATGACAGCTGTGTAGATGGTCTGAAAATTGATAGAAGACGTTTCTTCTTGCTCACCCATTGGTGATGCAAGTCCAAGATTCTTGTTTTCTTCCATGTTGTTGTTTAATGCTTATATATTTTTTCTTTATATTATTTGTCTTCTGCAAGATGTATGAGATACTGGCCATAACCGTTTTTGATCATGGGTTGGGCCAGTTTAAGTAATTGCTCCTTGTTGATCCATCCTTGTTTATAAGCAATCTCTTCAAGACAAGCCACTTTCAGCCCTTGACGTTTCTCTATCACTTCAATGAACGTGCTTGCTTCTGACAGGCTGTCGTGTGTGCCTGTGTCAAGCCATGCAAGACCGCGCTGCATAGGACGAACCATCAGGCGTTCTTGTGTCAAGAACTCTTGGTTGACGGATGTGATTTCAAGTTCTCCACGCTTGCTCGGCTTCACGTTTTTTGCTATCTCTACAACATCGTTGGGATAGAAATAGAGTCCCACAACAGCATAGTTGCTTTTCGGATGCTCCGGTTTTTCCTCAATGCTCAGGCATTTGCCGCTGTTGTCAAATTCAGCCACGCCGTAGCGTTCGGGATCGTTTACATAATAGCCAAACACTGTTGCCTTGTCTTCTTTCTCAGCTGTTGTGACGCTTTCTCTAAGAAGAGCAGTCAAACCGGCGCCATAGAAGATGTTGTCTCCAAGAACGAGACAAACACTGTCTTTACCGATAAACTCTTCGCCGATAATGAAAGCTTGTGCCAGTCCGTCTGGTGACGGCTGTTCGGCATATTCAAACTTCACACCCAGCTCGCTTCCGTCACCAAGCAAACGCTTGAACCCCGGAAGGTCATAGGGTGTGGATATAATGAGTATTTCTTTTATTCCAGCTAACATAAGCACAGAGATCGGATAATAAATCATTGGCTTATCGAAGATAGGTATCAGTTGCTTACTGATGCCTTTCGTTATCGGATAAAGGCGTGTGCCGGATCCGCCTGCTAAAACAATTCCTTTCATAAAAGTGTCCAATTAAGGGTATTTAAAAATATGTTAAGTTTACTTTATACAATCAAATTATGATGGCAAAGTTAATAATAAAAGTTGAAATTGAGTGTTTTATAACCGATTATTTACTTGAAAAAGCATATTTTATGTGCATAATAAAACGTTTTAAATGAATTGTTTGGGATATTGAATATAAAATTGTAATTTTGCATAGTGAAAAATGTGCCGACAGCACATTCGATATTAATGAATTTTTAACACAATGGGATTATTTTCAAACATATTTTCGAAAAAGAAAAATGAAGAAAAAGTAGGCGGAATGGAAGATTTTATGAGCCTTGTGCGTGTTTACTTCCAAGCCTCTTTGGCAGCAAACCTTAATATTACGAATCTTGGAATGTTGCCCGATTTGCGAATGTTTAAAGCCACGCTACATGTTCCGACAGTAAACAACAAGTTGGGTCTTGGCGAGAAGAATCATTGTCGCAAGATGATGAAGGAGATATATGGCACAGACGATCTTTTTTTCAAAGAGATAGACCAAAGCATTCGTAAGAATTGTCATAAGCTTCAAGATGTTCAGACCTATATGATACAGTTTCAGGGCTTCTCTCAAGACCTGATGATGCTCATGGGCAACCTTATGAAGTTTAAGCTCCGTTTGCCGTCATTCTTCAAGAAGGCCATCTACTCAATGACAGAGAAGACCGTCAACGACATTTTTACAAAGAACGATTTTAAAGATCCGGGAGTGTTGAAGACGGTTGTGGCCATTCGTCAGTATGACAAGCGTTTGGGCTTTTCACAGCAGTGGATTACCCAATTTGTTTATCAAGTGGTGATGTTGGCCAAGAAAGAGCCAAAGCCCGATGATGCTGATAAGAAATAAGACAGTCGGTCTGTGATTTTTGAGCAATACGAAGTGGGTTCAGTCTGTCGTTGCTCTTTTTATTAGCAATGGGGCAATAAATAAATGATTTGAATTTGGACTTTTTTAATTATTTATGTTAATTTTGTAACCAAATAGTAAGAAGATGGACGAAAACGATAAACTCATAGCATTGTTCTCCACTCGTGTGAGGCAGCTGTTGCTCCTTGTAGAGAAGCTTCGCAAGGAAAACAAAGCCCTTTCTGACGAGGTGGCCTTACGCGACAAGTCGTTGGAAGAGATGGGCTATGAGTTGGCTCAGGCCCGTAACGACTATAACAGTCTGATGATGGCTAAAATGATAGAGATTACTGATGGCGACATGGAGTCGGCTCAAAGACGGTTGGCAAAGCTTATTCGTGAAGTCAACAAATGCATAACTCTTATAAGCGAAAAATAGTTTATAAATGGCAAATGATAATAATGACAAATTGCTGATACGTCTTCATGTTTACGACACGGAGATGTCGGTAAATGTTCCTCGCAGCGACGAGGCATTGTACCGAAATGCGGCAATCTTGATAACCGATACAGTAAACTCTTATGCTTCTTTCTATAAGGGGCGCAAGAGCGACAAGGAATTGTTGTATATGGCCATGATAGACATTGCATTGAGATACGAACGCGAGTCGAAACGTAACGACACAAAACCATTCTGTGACATTTTGAAAAAACTCACAGTAGAGATGGAGGATGTGTTGGAGCCACCAGTTGAACCTAAATCATGAAGATAGCTTTAGACAAATTACAGGGCTGTAAATTTTAAAAAAACAAATTTTACATTATTATAATTTTAAACTTAACAGATGAACATAATTATTGCGATAGTGGCACTCCTTATAGGTTGTGCTGCCGGATATTCTGTCTTTCGTTATGTCCTTAAAGGAAAGTATAACGGAATGATAGAAGCCGCCTCAAAAGAAGCTGAGGTCATAAAAGAAAAGAAACTACTGGAGGTTAAGGAGAAATTTCTTAATAAGAAGTCTGAGCTTGAGAAAGAAGTTCAAACCCGTAACCAGAAAATCCAGCAAGGTGAAAACCGTCTCAAGCAGCGTGAGATCTCGCTGAACCAACGTCAGGAAGAGCTCGTGCGCAGAAAGCAAGAGGTTGAGCAGAACCAGCAACGTGTTGACAATGAGAAGAAGCTTCTCGCTATCAAGCAGGAAGAGCTCGCCAAGATGCAGAATAAGGAGCGAGAGAAACTGGAAGAACTTTCGGGTCTTAGTGCAGAAGAGGCGAAGAACCGTCTTATCAACAGCATGAAAGATGAGGCTCGTATGGATGCTGCAAGTTATGTTAACGAGATCATGGACGAGGCAAAGCTCAACGCCAATGCTCAAGCCAAGAAAATTGTCATTCAGACAATCCAGCGTGTAGCAACAGAGACTGCCATTGAAAACTCTGTCAGCGTGTTCCATATTGATAACGACGAGGTTAAGGGTCGTATCATCGGACGTGAAGGACGTAACATCCGTGCTCTTGAAGCTGCCACAGGTGTTGAGATTGTTGTTGATGATACACCCGAGGCTATCGTAGTATCGGCTTTTGATCCTGTTCGTCGTGAGGTTTGCCGTCTTGCTTTGCATCAGCTTGTTGCTGACGGACGTATACACCCAGCCCGTATTGAGGAGGTTGTTGCCAAGGTTAAGAAGCAACTTGAAAACGAGATTATTGAGACAGGTAAACGTACAGCCATTGACCTCGGTATTCATGGTTTGCATCCAGAACTGATCCGCATTATAGGCAAGATGAAATATCGTTCTTCTTATGGACAGAATCTGTTGCAGCATGCTCGCGAAACGGCTAATCTGTGTGCTGTTATGGCAGCAGAGCTGGGCCTTAATCCAAAGAAGGCAAAACGTGCAGGTTTGCTTCATGATATAGGTAAGGTGCCTGATGAGGAGAGCGAGTTGCCTCATGCTCTTTATGGTGCAAAGATAGCAGAGAAATTTAAGGAAAAACCCGATATTGTCAATGCTATCGCTGCCCATCACGATGAGGTGGAGATGAACTCGCTTCTTGCTCCCATCGTTCAGGTGTGTGATGCTATCTCTGGTGCCCGTCCTGGTGCCCGTCGTGAGATTGTTGAGGCTTACATTAAGCGTCTTAACGACCTTGAGGCTATTGCAATGAGTTATCCTGGCGTCACAAAGACTTATGCCATCCAGGCTGGTCGTGAGCTTCGCGTTATCGTTGGTGCCGACAAGATGGATGATAAGGAAACAGAGGCTTTGTCTGGAGATATTGCAAACAAGATTCAGACCGAGATGACTTATCCTGGACAGGTTAAGATCACCGTCATCCGCGAGACTCGTTCTGTGGCCTATGCCAAGTAGTGATGTAGTTTGAAAAGGGTAGGGCTTTGTCTTCACCCTTCTTTATAAAAATAAAAAGGTGGTAGCCGATTCTTTGTGAGAGGCTACCACCTTTTTATATATTGTGCCTTTTAGGGCATTCTTTTTTTGTGCTGTTGTTATATTGACACCTCGCCGCAGATGGAGCGGCTCATGTAGCTTCTAATGATGTGGCAGTCGGTAAAACGTGCTTGAAGATACATAAGTTTTGTTACAGCGCTCTCCACTGTGCAGTCGTAACCGCTAACCACGCCAGCTTGTTTTAGCTGATAACCCGTGTCGTAGCGTCCCATCTCCACTGTGCCTGCTAAACATTGGCTTATGTTTACAATGGTTACACCGCGTCGCGACGCTTCTTTGAGCAGTCTTGTTATCCAGGGCTTTTGAGGTGCGTTGCCGCTACCATAGCTGCGCATCACGATGCCGCGCAGCTCAGGAGCCTCAAGCACATGTCTTACGATGTTTTCCTGAATGCCGGGAAAGAGAGAAAACACGACAACGTTAGGGTCCATGGCCGTGTGTGGAACCATTGGATGCGAGAAGTCGGGTTTCAAAATGTTGTGGTGATGATAACTAAAAGTCACGCCGGCATCGCAAAGGTGTGGATAGTTGAACGTTTCGAAGGCATCGAAGCCGTCAGCATTCTGTTTGGTGCTACGATTGCCGCGTAGCAGACGTCCGCTGAAATAAATACAAACTTCAGGCACAACGGCATGTCCCATCTCGTTGTATGTAGAAGCAATCTCTATACTAGTAACAAGATTTTCTTTGCCGTCGGTTCGTGGCTGTCCTATCGGAAGCTGACTTCCTGTAAGAATGACTGGTTTGGTTAGGTTTTCAAGCATGAACGACAGAGCCGATGCCGTGTATGCCATGGTGTCGGTGCCGTGGAGAATGACGAAGCCGTCATAACTGTCATAGTTCTCAGCTATTATTCTTACGAGATGCGCCCACAATCGTGGAGACATGTCGCTCGAATCTATAGGCTGGCTGAATTGGTACGTCTCTACCTTCGTGTTTATATACGAAAATTCGCTGACATTCTTTATGAGGTGGTCGAAGTCGAGAGGTTCCAACGTTCCTGTCTTCGGGTTTCGTCCCATGCCGATTGTGCCGCCTGTATAAATAAGCAGCACGCTCTTTTGCCTATATGAGTATTTGTTTCCGTAGTTCATTTTGCAAAGATATGCAAATTCTGTCAATTTGACAATGTTTTTGCTCTGTTCTTTATGAAATTAAATCCACGATCTTTCAAAATGTAAATTTATCGATGCTTCTCAAACTTATTTGTAAGTGAAGACCATGCATGCCCATTCGCCTTTAAACATGTTTTTGGTGTTGTAAAGATCATGTTTCTCGGCCTCGTCAATAAGCAATGCCATGTCTTCTTTGTAGAAACCGCTTATGATGAGTGTGGTTCCATGTCGCATGGCTTGGCAGAACTCGCTCATGTCGTTAAGTAGGATGTTGCGATTGATGTTGGCCAAGACAACGTCAAACACGCCGCTCACATGGTTTAAGACCGTAGCGTTGCCGTGCAGCACGTCTATGTGTTCTCCTACGCAGTTAAGCGTGGCGTTATGTTTGGTGTTCTCAACGCTCCATTCGTCAATGTCATAGGCCACAACTTTTTCTGCTCCCAGTTTTGCAGCAACAATGCCAAGAATGCCTGTCCCACATCCGCAGTCAAGCACGTTCTTGTCTTTTAGATTCATCTCGGTCAGTTGCTCCACGATCATTTGTGTTGTCTCGTGTGTACCTGTTCCAAACGCTTGTTGCGCTTCAATGAAGATAGACATGCGTTTGTCGTCGGTGTGTTCTTCTGGCGTTGTGTGTTTTGCGTCATAAATGACACACTTGTTGCCAATCTCGATAGGGTCGAAGCCGTTGTCTTCCCATTGCTTGTTCCAGTTTTCGTTGGGAGCCTTCTCTGTGGTGTATGTTATGGTTACACCTTCTAGCGGAAACTCTTCAATGAGGTTGTTGAGCGCCTCTTGGTCGTACAGGTCTACCTGTGCATATCCTGTCAGCTCGTTGTTTTCGCCAGTGAATGCTTCGAATCCACATTCTGCTGCCATGTCCGTGAGCAGGTCGGCGGCTGTGCTTATGAGGCTTTCATCGCCTTCTATCTTGAATTTTGTCTCGAAATATTCCATTTTCTTTTGTTTAAATAGTTTATAATCGCTACAAAAATATAAAAAATAGGGGAAAACCTACTCTTCTTTAGGGTTTTTCCTTAATTTTGCAATAGAAAAAACTGTTATTTTGCAGAAAATTACAGATTATACTTAAAAAGAAAACAAGATAATATATAAAAGGAGATTGTTAATATGAAAAAATCGACAATGGTTTTGATGCTTCTTACGCTTGCTGCTTGTGGCGTTAATGCGCAGAATGATGATATGTATTTTGTGCCAAAAAAGAAGTCTGTGAAACAGGCAACTCCACGTTATGAAGATGATAGGCAACCTGCTTATTATGTAGGTAGCAGTCGCGATGTTGACGAGTATAACCGTCATTCGCGCCTACATAGTTCGTATCAAGTAATTGAACACAACGATTCGGTTGGAAACGATATTATTAGTTTTGACGGTGCTGGCGAGGGGTATCCTGATACCGTGTCTTCAGATAGTCTTACTGTAATGAAGTCGCGTCGTCATCGTGCAAGTCGTGATAAATATGATGACGATTATGCTTTATGTCGCCGCATGCAGATGTTTGACGGCTTTTACGATCCGTGGCTTTATGGTTATGTGGGCTATTATGATCCGTTCTATGCTCCCTATTGGACTGTAGGGTGGGGTGGGCTCTATGGCTATTATGATCCTTGGTTCTATGGTTATTATGATCCTTGGTTCTATGGCTATCGTAGCGCTTGGCGTTATGGTTGGGGTGGCTACTGGGGTGGCTACTGGGGCAATCCATATTATTATTCTTACTGGAACGGTTGGGGCTGGCCAGGTTATGTGGCAGGCCCTGCTGTTGCCGTGCGTAGAGGCCATACGGGAACGCTTGGCTATTATGATCGTTCTAATTATGCTGGTACTAACCGTCGCAGCGATCGCGACTATCGTCGTGGCATAGCTGTCAATAATAGAAGCTCTTATGGTGTGGGGCGTACTTATGGCAATTCTAACTCGCAGATGACTGTCGGCACACGTCGTCATGACACATCTACGTTTAACAACAATGGTTTCCAACAGTCGGCTCCATCAGCAACGTTTGGTAGCGGGTCGCGTGGCTCCTTTGGTGGCGGTTCCTTTGGTGGCGGTTCCTTCGGTGGCGGAAGTCGCGGCGGATCTGTTGGTGGTGGCGGCATGCGCGGTGGAAGACGCTGAAGCTTGCAAACGTTAAACAAGGTGTTTGCGGCTAATATATATGTGTATTATATAAAATAGGTGAAATATGAAGAAGATATTTTTGAGTGCATGTCTCTTGTCGCTATTTATGGCGCATGCTCATGCTCAGGAAACATACGAGAACACTAAACTCATAGATAACGACCTTAACGGAACAGCCCGTTATGTGGGTATGGGTGGTGCTATGGAGGCCCTTGGGGCAGACATCTCTGTAATAAACAGCAATCCGGCCGGTATAGGTCTCTTTAGACGCTCTTCAGGAAGTGTGTCGTTCGGCTTGGTGAGTCAAGACGGAGCTTCAAGTTTTAAGTATGGAAACAAGACAAATGCGAGTTTTGACCAAGCAGGCTTTGTGTATAGCTTGAGAGACGGTCGAAGAACATTCATCAATTTTGGCTTTAACTATCACAAGAGTAAGAATTTCGATTATATTCTTAATGCCGCCAGTGGCCTTAACGGAGCGTCGCAGCACAAGCTCTCTTATATGAAGGCGCTCGCCAATGAGAACAATTTGGATAAAACGTCATCAGGATGGAGAGGCAAGTTCTCTTACACTTCGCAGCTTGACAATCTCTATTATAACACTCTTATGATGACTTCGAGCGATGGATTCTTCTATAATGATGCTTCAAGGTATGAGTTTGGACGTGCTGAGACAGGTTACATAGGCGAGTATAATTTCAATTCCAGCGCAAATGTTAACGATCGTGTCTATCTTGGCATAACAATAGGCATTCATGATGTCCATTATACAGGCCATAGTCTTTACAGCGAGGCATTGGTGAACCTGAATAATCAAACGGCTGGTGACATAACGGTTAATGACGAACGTCGCATAACAGGTACAGGCTATAATGCAAGCTTTGGCATTATTTTCCGACCGGTAGACGCATCACCGTTCCGTATCGGCCTTTCTGTCACAACCCCCACATGGTACGATCTTAAGACAAGCAATTATACTTATCTTATAAACAACACGAAGGCAGATGGCGGCGGTAAGCTTCAAGGCGACTATCCTAACTATACCACGGGCGAGTCGTATGAATTTAAATTGTTTACACCTTGGAAGTTTGGCGTGAGCCTTGGACATACTGTAGGCAACTATCTTGCACTTGGCGCATCATACGAGTATGCTGATTATTCTCGTCTCGACACGCGTGTTAATGATGGTTATGACGTTGATTACTGGGGAGATGTGTATGAGCACAGCTCAAGTGATGAGCCAATGAACCGTCATACCCGTGAAACTCTCAAGGCAGTCTCTACCTTAAAGATAGGTGCAGAGGCTAAAGTGATGCCAAACCTTGCTGTGCGTGCAGGATACAATTATGTGTCGCCGATGTTCAAAAAAGAAGGCTATAAAGACGGAAACATCGACTCTTATGGCTCTAACTACAGTTCGGCAACCGACTATACTAATTGGGAGGCCACAAACCGCTACACCGTGGGTGTTGGCTATACCTTAGGCAAGATGTCTTTTGATCTCGCATACCAGTATGCCCAGACTAACGGTAAGTTCCATCCTTTCGCCGATTCATATCTCGACTATACTTATCCTGGACAGGACAGCAATGGTAACGATGTGACAATGACAGAAAGCCTGGACAATTATGCTAATGCAGTAAAGGTGAGCAACAAGCGCAATCAGTTGCTTCTTACGTTGACATATCGTTTCTGATAACGGCGTCCTGTTTGGGGTAGAAAGAAAATTGCTGTCCGTTCTTTAAAGCATATTTATAAGCTTTAAAAGCATGGTCTTCTTCCGCTGGTGTGGCAAAATAACGTTTCTTGTCGGTAAAGAAAGAAAAAACGTGAAAAAATATTTTGTCAATCAGCGGAAAAGTCGTATCTTTGCAGCCGCTTATAGAAAATAACTGGATGAAAAATGACAAAATGAAGAATCAGTACCGCGTGAATGAACAAATTCGCGTTAGGGAAGTGAGAATTGCCGGTGAGGGAGGATCTACTGTGATGCCCACTCGCCAAGCGTTAGATATGGCCCGTGAACAAGGCGTTGACCTTGTGGAAATATCCCCCAATGCTCAACCTCCAGTTTGTCGTATCATCGACTATAGCAAGTTCCTGTATCAGCAGAAGAAACGTGCTAAGGAAATGAAACAAAAGCAGGTTAAGGTTGATATTAAGGAGATTCGTTTCGGACCTCAGACAGACGAACATGATTATCAGTTTAAGTTGAAGCATGCTCAGGAGTTCCTTAATGAGGGAAACAAGGTCCGTGCTTATGTGTTCTTCCGTGGTCGCTCAATCCTGTTTAAAGAGCAGGGCGAGGTTTTGCTTCTGCGTTTTGCTAACGATCTTGAAGAGTATGCAAAGGTGGAGCAGCTGCCTAAGCTTGATGGAAAGAAGATGTTCCTCTATCTTGCACCCAAGAAGGCGGGCGTGGCAAAGAAAAGCCAGCAGAAAGTAGATCGTGAGAAGCGTGAGGCTGAGGCTAAGGAAGCTGCTCAGGCAGAGCGTGAGGCACAGGCTGCACAGTCGGGTCTGCTTGCTAATGCAAAGATTAGCGATGAGGCTATGAAGAAGCTTCAAGACACGAAAGAGTAAGTAAAGAAAAGAGAAATACGAGAAATGTGCGTAACGCCGGGTATATGCGTTGCCACATATAATAAACAACAATTTAAATAAACAAAACAATGCCAAAAGTTAAGACTAACTCCGGTGCAAAGAAGAGATTCCGCTTTACCGGAACAGGTAAGATCAAGCGTCATCACGCTTACCACAGTCACATTCTGACTAAGAAGACAAAGAAGCAGAAGAGAAATCTGGTTCATCAGACAATCGTAGACAACAGCAACCTCAAGCAGGTTCGTGATTTGCTCTGCCTCCGTTAATTTTATTAGTCAAACATTTAAAAAGGAAAGAAAACTATGCCAAGATCAGTTAATCATGTTGCTTCAAAAGCAAAAAGAACTCGTATTCTGAAGCTTACCAAGGGTTACTTTGGTGCAAGAAAAAATGTTTGGACGGTAGCAAAGAACACCTGGGAGAAAGGTCTGACCTATGCTTATCGTGACCGTCGCAACAAGAAGCGTAATTTCCGTTCTCTGTGGATTCAGCGTATCAACGCCGCTGCCCGTCTGGAGAACATGAGCTACTCTACTCTGATGGGTGCTCTTCACAAGGCAGGTATCGAGATCAACCGTAAGGTTCTTGCTGACCTCGCTGTCAACAATCCTGAGGCTTTTAAGGCCATCGTGGATAAGGTGAAATAAGTAGAAACAACTTGTTACAACCAATAATGACTGTGTCCGGTTTTCCGGACGCAGTTTTTTTTTACCTTTGTATTAGAGATGATGCATGTAAACGGACATGTTGTCTGTAAAAAGATGTTAAATTGATCTACTTACTTAACTTTATCTTTGCTAACAACAAAAAAGAGCCGTATATTTGCATGGATATAAAATAACGAAAAATCATTTAAATCAATAAATTTGAATAAAATGGGATTATTAACAGGTAAGACTGCACTTGTTACAGGTGCAGCACGCGGCATCGGAAAGGCTGTCGCAATGAAATTTGCTCAAGAAGGAGCAAACATCGCATTTACTGACCTCGTTCTCAACGATGATATGGCAGCAGGTCTGGAGGCAACACGCAAAGAGATTGAGGCTCTTGGTGTGACATGTCGTGCTTATGCAGGAAATGCAGCTGATTTTGAAGAGACAGAGAAAGTTGTGAAGCAGATACATGCCGATTTCGGCTCTATTGATGTGCTCGTAAACAACGCTGGTATCACAAAGGATGGTCTGATGCTCCGCATGTCAGAGGCACAGTGGGATGCTGTCTTGAATGTTAACTTGAAGTCGGCTTTCAACTTCATCCATGCTTGCTCACCTATCATGTTGCGTCAGCGCAGCGGATCTATCATCAACATGGCTTCTGTTGTTGGTGTTCACGGTAATGCAGGACAATGCAACTATGCCGCTTCAAAGGCAGGCATGATTGCTCTTGCAAAGTCAATTGCTCAGGAGCTTGGTCCTAAGGGTATCCGTGCCAACGCTGTGGCTCCCGGTTTCATTGAGACAGCCATGACAGCAGCTCTTTCTGAGGACATCCGCAAGGATTGGATGAAGAAGATTCCTTTGCGTCGTGGCGGCCAGCCCGAGGACATCGCTAATGTTTGCGCATTCCTCGCATCTGACATGTCAAGCTATGTTAGCGGACAGGTTATTCAGATCGACGGCGGTATGAACATGTAATTATAGGCTATGCAAGTAGTCTACGAAGATAATCATATTATCATCGTGTCGAAAGTGAGTGGTGAAATCGTGCAGGGAGACAAGACTGGCGATGAACCACTTTCTGAGACGGTGAAAAAATATCTGAAGATGAAGTACAACAAGCCCGGAAATGTTTTTCTGGGCGTTGTGCATCGTCTTGATCGTCCTGTGAGCGGCTTGGTCACATTTGCAAAAACCTCAAAGGCTTTGTCTCGACTTAACGACATGTTTCGTAACGGCGATGTGCATAAAACTTATTGGGCGTTGACACGCAACTATCCTCCTGCTGAAGAAGGCACTCTTACGCATTGGCTTCGCCGCAATGAGCAGCAAAACAAAAGCTATGCTTATGACAAGGAGGTGCCAGGTTCAAAGAAGGCCATGCTTAAATATCGTGTCATAGGTCATGGCGATAATTACACATTGCTTGAGGTCAATCTTCTTACTGGGCGTCATCATCAAATAAGATGTCAACTGGCCAAGATGGGATGTCCGATAAAAGGAGACCTCAAATATGGAGCCAAGCGCAGTAATGCCGATGGCAGCATATCATTGCTCTCTCGACATGTAGAGTTTATACATCCCGTGTCAAAAGAGTTGATAAAGGCTGACGCTCCTTTGCCTGATGAGCCTGTGTGGCGTGATCTGGCACCAAAAGACGAATAGGGCGGTGCTACCTTACTGGTGGCCCGCTGTTTTTGTCTTTTCACTTTTGTTCGTTCCCTGTATCTCTTACGTTTTCTCATACGTTTCTCTAAAAAAACAGCCGTTGCTGAAACTGTCAACGCTGTAAATTTTTAACAATAAAACACAAGCCCATGAACAAGTCGAAGAAGATTTTGTTGGCATTGTTGCTCTCACCTTTTGTATTGTTTTTTATCTTAGCGGTTGCACTCTATGTGCCGCCTGTACAAAGATGGGCAGTAAGATCTGTTGCCTCATACATGTCTGCCAATACGCCTTGGAAGGTTTCCGTTGGTAGTGTGCGCCTTGTGTTTCCTCTTGACCTTGGTGTCGGTGACATGCATGTAGCAAAGGTCAACGATTCCATTCCTAATCGTGTCGACACAATAGCCTGTGTTGGCGATGCTGTTATAAGTGTGCGCCTTTTGCCATTATTTAGAAGCATCGTGGTCGTTAACGATCTCGACCTCCGTTCTATGTCTATAAACACCCTCAACATTATATCTTCTGCCCAAATTAAGGGCCGTGTCGGTCATCTGAACATCAAGAGTCGTGGCATAAACCTTTCATCTGAGACAGTTGATATCTCATCAGCTTTTTTGGGTGAGACCCATCTCACGGTGTTGTTGAACGATACTGTGCCTGAAGACACGTCAAAAACAAAAAATAATTGGGCCATTAGTTTGCAAAAACTAAATGTCAAGAATTCTTCTGCCGACATACACATGCCTGGTGACACATTACAGATAAAAGCTGTTTTGGGTGGTGCCGTGGCAGAAAAGGGATACTTTGATTTAGGAAAGAACAATTATTGCCTTTCTCGTCTTAGTCTGCTTAACAGCGTGGTGGCCTACAACAACCGTTTTGCAGCAAAGGTTAAAGGCTTGGATCCCAACCATCTTTATTTGTCAGACGCAAAACTTGCAATCGATTCATTGCTCTATCGCAACATGGCTCTGTCTCTTTGCTTACGCGATTTGGCGTTTAAAGAAAGGAGCGGACTCGTTGTGAGCAAATCTATAGGCCACCTTTCTCTCGATACGTTACGCTTGTCTGTTCCTCAGTTAGCGTTGTCGACCCCATATTCAAATATTAAGGCCAAGCTAACCATGGACCTTAACGCTTTTGCCGACACCATGCCAGGCAAGATAGATGCAGAGGTTACAGGCTCTATAGGTAAGCACGACATAAAAACCTTGTTAGCAGCTACGCCTATAGATGTTATAAACAAGATGCCTAACACACCGATTGCGTTTGCCTGCTTCTTTAAGGGTAATATGAATTCGGCTGAGGTTCCTGCCTTTATGCTGTCACAGCCATCTGCCTTCCGCATTTCTGCAAAGGGACAGATCCATCATTTGCTTGATATGGACCGTTTGCGTGCAAACCTCACGTTTGATGCCGCAACATACAATCTTTCCTTCTTGCGCTCCATGTTGCCGTCGGGTGTGGCTTTGCCAAACGGGATGCGTCTTAACGGACGTGTTAATGCCGATGGGCCGCGTTACACAGCTTTGCTTAACCTGCGCGAAGGGCATGGGGTTGTGGCAATGAAGGGTTCTGTCAATGTCAAAACTTTAGCATACAACGCTGCCGTAACGGCAAATAATGTCGATCTGTCACATTTCTTGCCGGGTCATGGACTGCACGCCTTTTCGGGACGCCTTTCGGCATCAGGCCGCGGCACCGATGTGTTCTCTACACACACGTCGCTTACCGCCGATGCAGGCGTTACGCAGTTTCATTTTGCCGGTCACGATTTTGCCGGTCTCAATGCACAAGTGAAGGTGGCTGGCGGACATGCATGGGCCGAACTGTCAAACAATAGTGGAATGATCAACGGTAGTATCAAACTTGACGGACAGCTGCTTCAGCGTAAATGGCGTGCAAACGTTCAATGTGAGCTTGTTGATGCAGATTTTATGAAACTTGGCATCACGCGCCGTCCGTTCAATGTTGCCCTGCGTTCCAACTTGTTGCTTGCAAGCGATTTCAACAACTATTACATGTTGCAAGGTTCTCTTTCCGACATCTGCTTGCGCGACAGCGCCAAGGTCTATCGTCCTGAGAACATTGTGGCAGACATGTTCACACACACCGATTCTACACACGCCAATGTTGTGTGTGGCGATTTTATGCTGCATCTTGATGCCCATGGCGGCTATAAGCGGTTGCTTCGTCATAGCGACCAGATTGTTGGGGAGGTTAAACGTCAGATAGAAAACAAATATATTGATCAGCTCAAGCTCCGTTCTTATTTGCCCCAAATGTGTGTGAGGCTCAATATGGGGCATGACAATGTCTTTACGCGTATGATGCAACGAAAAGGTTTTGATCTCGCATCAGCGTTTATAGATATGGACACTTCACCTATAGATGGTATAAACGGCGTTGTAAAACTCGATTCCCTCATTGCCAACGGCGTTCAGCTTGACACCATAAGGGTTAATTTGAAGTCAGACTCTTTGCGTACCGATTTTACAGGACAAATCCGTAACAACAGGCATAATCCACAGTATGTGTTTAATGCCCTCTTTGGAGGTACGTTCTATGAGCGTGGACTTTATTTCGGTACACGTGTGCTTGATGCCAAAGAACGTGTGGGTGTGGCTCTCGGTCTCAAGGCTTCAATGGAAAGCAATGGCGTCATGCTCTCTGTTGGCGGCAGACAAGACCCCATATTGGGTTATAAGAAATTTTCTGTAAACAAGAACAATTATGTTCTTTTTAGTGATGATCAACGCATATCGGCCGATATAAAACTGAGAGCCGACGACGGCACAAGTGTTCAGGTCTACTCAAACGACAGCACCGAAGCTCTGCAAGACCTTACGCTTGGAATTTCCAACTTTGAGTTGTCAAAGGTAATGTCGGTATTGCCTTATTTGCCCAATGTGTCGGGCGTAATGAACGGCGACTTTCACATCATAAAGACAGCAAACGAGCAGTCTGTTTCATCGGCCGTCACTGTTGACAACATGGTCTATGAAGGCTGCAAACTCGGCAATCTCGGATCAGAGTTTGTCTACATGCCTCTTGAGGACGGCAAACATGTTGTTGACGGCACGCTAAGCTGCAACGGCTATGATGTGGGTGCCATCTCCGGTTCTTATGATCCTGTAGGGGAGGGTAGCATAGATGCAACATTGTCGCTCACACGCACGCCGTTGAAGCTGCTCAATGGCTTCATTCCTAACCAGATAATAGGTCTTAAAGGCTATTGTGATGGCGATCTGACGATGAAGGGCACACTCTCTGCGCCTCATGTTGACGGCACGCTTAAGCTTGATTCGGCTTACTTGGAAAGTGTACCCTACGGCGTAGAACTGAAGTTTGCTGATACGCCAGTCACGATAACAGACAGTCGAATGTTGTTTGACAATTTCAAGATGTTTGCAAAGAACCGCACGCCGCTTACTGTAAATGGTTCGCTCAATTTTGCCAACCTTGACAACATTCGTCTTAACACGCGTATATCGGCACAAAACTACCTGCTCATCGACTCAAAAGAGAACATGAGGTCGGAGGCTTACGGCAAGGCCTACGTCAACTTCTTGGGTGTGGTGCGTGGTCCGCTCGAATCTTTAGAGATGCGTGGCAAGCTTGATGTGCTCGGTTCTACAGACATGACATATATCTTGCGTGACTCACCACTCACCACCGACACGCAGCTTGACAATCTTGTAAAGTTTACAAGCTTCAAGAGCAAACGTGTGGCAGAGGTGGAACGTCCCGCTTTGACCGGCTTCTCTATGGACCTCACAATGGACATAGATGAAGGCGCCCATATCGTGTGCGCTCTTAATGCCGATCATAGCAACTATGTAGACCTCATGGGAGGCGGCACATTGCGCATGCAGTATGGAGCCGTTGACGGGTTGCGTCTTACTGGTCGCTACACGCTCAACAATGGCGAGATGAAGTATTCGCTGCCTGTTATCCCACTAAAGACGTTTGCAATACAAGACGGCAGTTATGTGGAGTTTATGGGCGATGCCATGAATCCGCGTCTTAACATCACGGCCACGGAGGAAACCAAGGCTTCTGTGTCGACCGATGGTGGAGCAGGACGAAGCGTGACATTCAACTGTGGCGTGAAAATAACGAAGACGCTTAAAGATATGGGCTTGGAGTTTATTATTGAGGCTCCCGAAGACATGAGCGTTAATAGCGACTTGCAGGCCATGTCGAAGGAGAGTCGTGGTAAGGTTGCTGTAACCATGCTCACCACAGGCATGTATCTTGCCGACGGCAACATCAACACGTTCTCCATGAACAGCGCCCTTAGTGCGTTCCTTAACAGTCAGATCAACTCGATCTCAGGCAACGCTTTGCGCACACTTGACCTAAGTTTCGGCATGGACAACAGTACGGGTAGTGACGGTGAGATCCATACCGACTATTCGTTCAAGTTCTCCAAGCGTTTTTGGAACAATCGTCTGCGCATTGTGGTTGGCGGCAAGGTGTCATCGGGAGCAACGGTGCCAAATCAGAACGACTCATTCTTTGACAACGTGACGTTCGAGTATCGTCTAAGCCAAAACTCAAACAAGTATCTGAAATTCTTCTACGACCGCGATAGCTACGATTGGCTTGAAGGTTATGTAGAACAGTTTGGTGCAGGTTTCATGTACAGGCGCAAGCTCCAGAATCTCACCGACCTGTTCCGTTTCAAACGCTCAAAAAATACGCTTTTTGATGCTCCTGAGGCCCCAAAAGATTCACTTAAATAAGTAAAAGAAATGAAGAATCTCAATATATCACAACTCTCAGTTGCAGCCATCGTCTTGTTGTCTGTGGGCACCTCGTGCTCGACAACAAGACGTGTGCCAGATGATGATAAGCTCTTTACTGGCTTGTCCAAGATAGAGTATGTCAACTATGAGAAAAACGACCATTTCCTCTCAACCCAAGAGGAAGTGGAGGCAGCACTTGCAACAGCTCCCAACGGCTCGTTTTTTGGAAGTTCCTATTATCGCACCATACCTTACCGCTTATGGATATATAACGCTTTTGCAGGTTCCGAATCGGTTCTTGCCCGTTGGATAACAAAATCGTTCGGTAAAGCGCCTGTGCTTCTTAGTGGCGTCAACCCCACGTTGCGTGCAAAGGTAGCCCAGGGCTTGTTGCGTGATAGAGGCTATTTTGGCGCTTCCGTGTCGTTTGAAGAACAGACAGGACGTAACCCAAAGAAAGCAAAAATAGGATATGTAGTCAACGCGGGACAATTGCACACCATAGACACGCTTACCTATAACGGCTTTCCCTCCGAGGCCACGGCCCTTATCGATTCTACCGTAAGCCAGTCGCTAGTAAAGCCCGGAGATCCGTTTGACGTCTCTTCTCTCGATGCAGAACGTTCGCGCATAAGCACGCTCTTTAGAAATAACGGCTATTATTATTATCAGCCAAGTTATGCCTCCTATCTTGCCGATACGCTGTCAGAGAACGGCAAGGCCAATATGCGTCTACAGCTAGCCGACAATGTGCCTGGGCGTGCCATGCATAAGTGGTATCTGGGTGACATAACATTAAAGATGCGCCGCCAATATACCGACTCGCTCTCCAACGTCTTTAAATATCGCTTTTTCTCGATGTATTATGACGGCAAGCGTCCTCCCATGCGTGCCCGTGTCTTGATGAAGAACATAATAATGCGTCACGGACAGCAATTTAACTACGACAGCTACGTCCAGTCGTTGAACAAACTGACCGAGATGGGAGTCTTCAGAATGGTGGATGTGAAGTTTACTCCGCGCGACACAACAGAGAGATGCGACACGCTTGACTTAATGATTGATTGCATTTTTGACAAGCCCTATGATTTCTATGTGGAGACCAATATGACAGGCAAGACCACAGGACGTGTAGGTCCAGGTATCGTTGTGGGTGTGACCAAACGCAATGCCTTTCGTGGCGGTGAAAAATTAGACATTAATCTTAAGGGCTCTTATGAGTGGCAGACAGGCCATAGGGCCGATGGTAGTAGTTCAAAGTTCAACTCTTATGAGTATGGTGCCGACGTGTCTGTCGAGTTTCCGCGTGTTCTCGCACCTTTCTGGCAGCATCGTCGTTGGCACGTCACACCCACCACACTCTTAAAAGCATCGTCGAATGTTCTTAACCGCTCAAGCTATTTCAAGCGTCATGTAGTGTCGGGAGAGCTCACTTACACGTTCCAGCCCACAGCTACGCGGCGCCACCAGTTCAGTCCGTTGGTGCTGCAATATGAGTATATGAAAGACCAGTCGCAGGAGTTTAAGGACATTCTTCAGGCGAATCCTTATCTTCTTTACACCATGCAGGACCGCTTTGTGCCGCAGATGCGTTACTCGTTCACCTACATGTCGCCCTCCTCTTACCGCAACCCAATATATTGGCAGACCACGGTTAGCGAGGCTTCAAACATCCTGTCGCTCGGTTACATGGTTGCAGGAAAGAAATGGGATGCTAAAGACAAGAAAATGTTCAAGAACCCGTTTGCACAGTATGTGAAACTTGAGACCGACTTCCGCAAGACATGGCAAGTGGGCGATCACAGTCAGCTCGTAGCTCATTTTAACGGTGGCGTGATATGGGCTTATGGCAACTCCACTTATGCTCCCTATAGCGAGCAGTTCTATGTTGGAGGCGCAAACAGCATTCGTGCATTCAACGTTCGAAGCATTGGCCCTGGTGCCTATTTTACCGACAAGGCCAAGATGTCGTTCATGGACCAGACAGGCGACATAAAGCTTCTCGCCAACCTCGAGTATCGTCCCCGCCTTTTTGGCAACCTCTATGGTGCCGTGTTTCTTGACGCAGGCAATATCTGGGCATTAAAAGACGACGGCGTGCGCGAGAACTCACAGTTTAAGATAAAGAATGTGTTAAAGCAAACGGCGTTGGGCACAGGCATAGGCATACGTTATGACCTCGATTTCTTTGTCTTGCGTCTTGATTGGGGCATCGGTCTGCATGTGCCTTACAAGAACGGATTATATAACATGTCCGGATTTGGCAACAGTCAAAGTATCCATTTTGCCATCGGTTATCCGTTCTAAGGCACATATATGGACAATTGATATAGATTAAGGAAAGAAAAAAGTGAAAAAAGGATGTTATCTCATTCATTTTTGCTACTTTTGCATGCGATACAAAAAAAATACAATTATTTTCAAATAAAAACACATTGATTATGAAACCAACATTATTGCTTCTTGCTGCCGGCATGGGCAGCCGTTATGGAGGACTGAAACAGCTTGACGGACTTGGCCCCAATGGCGAGACAATCATGGACTATTCTATTTACGATGCCATCAAGGCAGGCTTCGGCAAGATCGTTTTCGTTATCCGTAAGGATTTTGAGCAGGATTTCCGTGATAAGATTCTTTCTAAATATGAGGGACACATTCCTGCCGAACTCTGTTTTCAGGCACTTGATGACCTGCCAGAGGGCTTCTCTGTTCCCGAGGGACGTCAGAAACCGTGGGGTACAAACCATGCCGTGCTGATGGCAAAAGACGCAATAAAAGAGCCGTTCTGCGTTATCAACTGTGACGACTTCTATAATCGTGACGCATTCATGGTTATAGGCAAGTTCCTGTCGGAGCTGCCCGAAGGCTCTACAAACAAATATGCAATGGTAGGCTTCCGTGTGGGCAATACCCTTAGCGAGAATGGTACCGTTGCCCGTGGCATCTGTTCTAAGGATGATGCAGGAAACCTTACTACCGTTGTAGAGCGCACAGAGATAATGCGTGTCAACGGTCCTGTTAGCTACAAGGACGAGGAAGGCAACTGGGTTTCTATAGAGGACAACACTCCTGTGTCTATGAACATGTGGGGCTTTACACCCGACTATTTTGATCATAGCGAGGCCTATTTCAAGGAGTTCCTTTCTGATCCCAAGAACATGGAGAATCTGAAGGCTGAGTTCTTTATTCCTCTTATGGTGAACAAGCTCATCAATGAGAAAACCGCTACCGTTCAGGTTCTTGACACAACCAGCAAGTGGTTCGGCGTAACTTATGCTGCCGATCGTCCAAGCGTTGTTGCCAAGATTCAGAGCCTTATCGATGAAGGTGTTTATCCCAACAAGCTGTTCTAATAGGTCTTTTGCAAAAACTATAGCATAAAAGAATAATAACAAGCCTGTCTGCAGACAATAAAGCAGACAGGCTTTTTGTCTCTAAAAGAACAAGTCAATCATTAAATAAGCGGTTCATTAAAAAAGCCAATCATCACAAAAATGGATGATTGGCTTCGTATTTCTTTTGCAAAGAATTTTTTATTTTTTGTCGTTCTCTTCTTCCTCCTCTTCTTGAGCTGCTCGAAGAATAACGCTTGTTGCGCCTATTGTAAAGAGCGATCCATCCTCAATTACGCGGCGTTCCTTGTCGCCAAGAATTTCGTTGTCTACAAATGTGCCTGTATAGCTTGGACCGTCGCGTAGCACATACTTGAGACCTCCCTTTTTGTTGCGGCTCACGTTTATTATGCAATGGTGCATGTCGATGCTTGGATCGTTTGTCTCGATGGGACAATTGACGCCGCTACCTTTCATGTATCGTCCAATGGTGTTGTCGCCCATCTTTAGCGGTATGATCTGTTTATAGTGGAACACATTTTCTATAACCACAATGCTTCCACATAGTTTGTCTTCCGCAACATCCTCAGGGTTCTCTTCCTTCTGTCGGTCTCTCAGCTTAGAAACGCCTATGCGTATTCCAAACTGCTTTCCACATTGTGGACACTCGAAAACGAGCGATTGGCCGCTTTTATATTTTGTCTCGTCGAAAGTAATGAAATTGTCACATTTCGGGCAACGTACTCTCTTCATATATCTATCGTAAATATCTAAACGTATGTTTTTAAATTTATTTTACATGCATAACCCAACAGTCGGCAAACTCGTCATTCTCTGTAAGCTTGTTGCGCTCTTTCTGAGCCTGTTCACGGGTCTCGAATGATCCGTGTGTTACCAATGTGCCGCTTTTTCCTGTCTTGACACAAGCCTGCATACCTTCATGGCTGTTTATCTTTTGAACCAGTCGTTCAGCACCGGCTTTCGAAACCTTGCTTGCAAGCACAACGGTATAGTATTCCGAATGGGTGTCAGCTTCTTCTTCGGAACCCCTTTTCTTTTCGGCCATCGCTTTTTTCAAAGCCGTTATCGAGTCGGTCTTCTGCATAGCCTCCTTAATGGCTTTCTCGCTTGGCTCACCTGTGGTTATGTCTTTAGGCATCATTTTTATGATCATTTCTGCTGACGGTTGTGCCGACGACATGGCAGGCTTGTTGTGTTGTCCTGTCGGAGCAGGGATAAGGAAAAACACAATTACCAAGATACATGCTGCCGCGATGTCACGCCATATCCACAGACGATGGTTCTTCTGTGTGGCGGTCTCTTCCTCGGCAGCTGCAACAGATAGCGTTCCGTCAGCCAGGTCGTGGTTGGTGTTGCCGTGTGTGACGTTGTTCCCGTTTTCTGAACCGTGAAGAACGTTCTCTTGTTTCATTGCCTCTTCCTCACAAACAGCTCGTGCCTTTTCCTCCTTTAGGCTTGTGCTCTCTTTTGGTTTTTTAATCTCAAACGAGTCTAATGCGAAAAGGGTGGGGGTGAGAATTCCTGTCTTGCAAGGTGTGAAATCATATTTCCCGTTTTCGCCTATGCTTATTGTTCCTAATCCGTTGAAAACCAGACGGCTCTTTGACTCAATGACTTGTTTCATCTCGGCAACCTTCTCCTCAATGGCGTTTATTGCTTCCGGATAGCTCATGTCACACTCCTCGACAATCGACTGGGCAAGGAGTGAATCGTTCATCGTGAGTTGTTGGTTAAAGCCAAGCGTGCGCTGGGGCGGATAGAACAGTCTATTCTCCTCATCGTAATAAGCTTCTATGTGATGAGCCATGAACCCGCCGAAGCCCGGCACGATCACGCAGTCGTTGCTCAACAGAAGTTTTGCTATATGTCGTTCGATATTATTCACTTTTGCAAAGATAATATTTTTCAACGAAATATGCAACAATTGCCCATTAAAATAGGTGTATAGCCATTAAAAAGCTGGCTTTATTTTGCTGTTTGGCTTAATTGTTATATCTTTGCACAACGTATTGCTGCGTCTTGACCGAGAAAACAATCGTGCCGGTGCATGTCTCTTCGGTTTGCATCTTGTGGAATAAAAAAAGGTGGCAGCAAGTAAGAAAAATATTTTGAAAAAGTTGAAATGAAGTTATGAATATAGCAATTGTTGGAACTGGTTATGTGGGTTTGGTGACAGGTGCCTGTTTTGCAGACACGGGTGTCAACGTTACATGTGTCGATGTTGACGAGAATAAGGTTGAGGCTCTTAAACAAGGCCGTGTGCCCATTTATGAGCCGGGTCTTGACGAGCTTGTTGCAAAAAACTATAAGGCAGGCCGCCTGAAGTTTACCACAAGCCTGGAAGAGGTTCTGAACGGTCAAGACGTGGTCTTTTGTGCCGTGGGTACACCTCCCGACGAGGATGGCTCTGCCGACTTGAAATATGTGCTTCAGGTAGCCCGTACCATTGGCCAGCATCTCAACAAGTATTTGGTTGTTGTGACCAAGAGTACGGTTCCCGTAGGCACGGCAAGCAAAATTCGCAACGCCATCAACGAAGAGCTGGCAAAGCGAGGGGCCGACGTAGAGTTTGACGTGGCAAGCAATCCCGAGTTCTTGAAAGAGGGCTCTGCCATAAAAGACTTTATGAGTCCGGACCGTGTGGTTATTGGCGTTGACAGCGATCGTGCCAAGGCCATTCTCACTCGCCTCTACAAGCCGTTCATGGTTGTTAATTTCCGAGTAATTTTTATGGATATTCCAAGTGCGGAGATGACCAAATATGCAGCCAACTCCATGCTTGCCACCCGCATCTCTTTCATGAACGACATCGCCAACCTGTGCGAGCTCGTGGGAGCCGATGTCAACATGGTCCGTGCTGGCATTGGAAGCGACAATCGCATTGGTCGAAAGTTTCTTTATGCCGGTTGCGGCTATGGCGGCTCTTGCTTCCCCAAGGATGTCAAGGCCTTGGTGAAGACGGCGTCCGACTGTGGCTACCCAATGGAAGTGTTACAGGCTGTTGAAAGCGTGAACGAACGTCAGAAGAGCATCTTGTTCCGTAAGCTTCAGCGTGTTTTCGGAGACGAGCCGTTGGCTGGCAAGACCATAACCCTTTGGGGCTTGGCCTTCAAGCCCGAGACCGACGACATGCGTGAGGCACCGGCCCTCGTCATGATAGATCTGCTCAAGAAGGCTGGCTGTAAGGTCAGGGCCTACGACCCCATCGCCATGGACGAGTGCAAGCGTAGGGTTGGCGATGCTGTGACCTATTGCGACAATATGTACGATGCCCTTGACGGCACAGAAGCCCTGCTGCTGCTCACCGAGTGGAAGCAGTTTCGTTTGCCTGATTGGAACGAGGTTAAACGTCGCATGAAACGTCATCTTGTCATTGATGGACGCAACATCTTCGATGCAGCTGAAATGACAGGGTATGGCTTCGAATATCATTGCATAGGCCGGTAATAAGCAGGCCGCTCACTTACTATAACAAATCTGACGGGCTTTTCGGCTCGTCATAAAAACTTTTTTAATGAAGAAATTGCCGATAGCGACATTGTTCTTGCTCCTTTTGTTATGTTTCATGGCGTGCGGAAGGAAAGCGAAAGACGCCAATGACAACAGCACGCAAGATTATGTTGCAAAGAAAGCGTTGCAAGGCGTGTGGATTGACGAGGACGATGAAGACGTGGTGTTCAGAATAAAGGGCGACACCGTGTTTTTCCCCGACTCTACAAGCATGCCCGTATATTTTATGGTGAAGCAAGACACGTTCGTGCTTTGTGGCGCCAACCGTGTTGCTTACCCCATTGTCAAGCGCACGCCACATGTCTTTGTGTTTGTGAATCAGAACGGCGAACAGGTTAAGGTCGTGAAAAGCGACGACAGTTCTTACTTGCAGATGTTTAGCGAGAAGAAGGCCGTTGTTGCCTTAAATCAGAACCGTCTGTTGAAGCGCGACACCGTGCTTAGCTTTAACAACGAGCGTTACCACAGTTATGTACAGGTGAACCCCACGTCTTATAAGGTGTTGAAAGCCTCGTTTAACGATGATGGCGTGGAGGTAGACAATGTCTATTATGACAACATTCTCCATCTTAGCGTTTTCAACGGCAGCCGTAAGGTGTTTTCAAGCAACATCCTTAAAGGCGAGTTTGCCGACTATGTGCCTGCTGGCGTGTTGAACCAGACCATCTTCTCTGACCTTACGTTTTCTGGCATTGACAAGGAGGGTCTGCATTACAACGCCATCTTGGTCATTCCCGATTCGCAAACCAACTACGTTGTCGAGTTTATCGTTGCTTTTAACGGAAAAGTCGTTAAACGGGTTAGAAAGTGACGGTTCGTTGAGGTGACAAAACAGAAAAGCCAGACACTATAAATCAAGTGCCTGGCTTTATTGTTTCTTTTCTTTTAAAGCTCTTTTAGAACATTCTTGATGCTCTTTTAAAGCTTTTTTGAAGCTCCTTTAAAAGCTAACAAACTTACTCCTCGTTGATGTCCCAACCCACAGCCGATGCACCGAGCACGGCAGCAGAAGAACCGTCAAGACCGCTCACCAAGAACTTGGCCTTGCCCTTGAAGATGTTGAGCACATTCTCCTCATAAGCCTTCTTGATAGGATCCATGAGCAGAGCACCTGCCTTTGTCAGACCGCCGAAGAAGATGAACGCCTCGGGAGAAGAGAACGCAGCAAAATCGGCGCAAGCCTCACCCAGCATGTTGCCTGTAAACTCGTAGATGCGCTTTGCCAGAGCATCGCCCTTAGAAGCAGCTATTGACACGTCGAGAGAAGTGATGTCGGCAGCGGGCATGTCGCGCAGCAGAGAAGGCTCGTCGGTTGTCTCAATTAGCTCGCGTGCTGTGCGTGCCACACCTGTTGCTGAACAGTAAGCCTCCAGACAGCCCTTACGGCCACATCCGCAGGGACGGCCGTTCACACGGTTCATGATAACGTGTCCGAGCTCACCGGCGAAGCCGTCGCTTCCGTAAACCAGCTGACCGTTGATCACGATGCCTGAGCCAACGCCTGTTCCGAGAGTGATAACGATAAAGTTTTTCATGCCGCGGGCAACACCGTAGGTCATCTCACCAATGGCAGCTGCGTTGGCGTCGTTGGTCAGAGCCACAGGAATGCCGAGCTTGTCTGAGAACATCTTTGCCAGAGGCACGATGCCGTTGTGACCCCATGAGAGGTTCGGCGCAAACTCGATAGTGCCTGTATAATAGTTGCCGTTGGGGGCACCAATGCCCATAGCTTTGATCTTTTCAATGCCACCTACCTGGTCGATGATTATCTGCAGAGCCTCTACCGATGCTTCCACATACTCGTCAACCGTCTCATAGCCCTGAGTTTTGATGGCTGTTGTGGCCTTGATGTCGCCACGGCTGTCTACAATACCGAATACAGAGTTTGTACCTCCCAAATCCAAGCCGATAACATACGGCTTTATCAAATTTTCTTGAGTCATGCTTTTTGTTTTATATTATTAATAGTAATAAGCTTCATTCTGTTTGCAACGTTTTGCCGTGGTTAGGGGCATAATTGTCACAACGTCAGTCTAAGTAGTGCAAAGATATTAAAAATCCTTGTACGGAACAAAGTTTTATAGTGAAAATTTGTCTATATCGCATAATTTTTGCAATTTTGCATCTGTTATGCAGTTTCCAATTCAGTTAGACATCTTAGACTTTATCTTCAAAGGGTTGCTTATAGGTATCATGGCCTCGGCACCCATGGGGCCCGTTGGTGTGCTTTGCATCCAACGCACGTTGAACAAAGGACGTTGGTACGGCTTCATCACAGGCATTGGAGCAACGGTCAGCGATCTTATATATGCCTTGTTCACAGGTTTCGGCATGAGTTTCGTCATGGATTTTATCCAAAACGAGCGCAGCCGGTTTATCCTGCAAATATGCGGCAGCATCGTCTTGTTGCTCTTTGGCGTCTATTGCTACCGTTCAGACCCCACGAGGAAGATTCACAAGAAGAGCTCGCGTCCGAGCAAAGGCACGCTTTTGCACAACGGTGTGACTGCCTTTATCGTGACCGTGCTCAATCCTCTTATCGTGTTCCTTTTCATCTTCCTCTTCGCACAGTTTGCTTTTATAGTGCCATCTCGTCCTGTTGAGATGACCATCGGCTATGTGAGCGTGGTGGGAGGTGCCCTGCTGTGGTGGTTTGGCCTCACATGGCTTGTTGACAAGGTGCGCGGCAAGTTCGACAACAACGGCATCATCATCATCAACCGTGTGGTGGGTTGCATTGTCATTATCTTTTCGCTCATCATGCTCTTTGGCATGGTGTTCAATCTTTATACACTTCCTTATTAAAAAATATGTTTATATCACAACAACTTAGAAAGAAAAGCATTGCTGAGTATGTGCTATACATGTGGCAGGTAGAAGATCTTATCCGTGCCTACGGATGCTCGCTGTCAAGAATCAAAAACGAGTATGTGAGCCAGTTTTCCGACTATACCGATGAGCAACGCTCAGAGCTTGTCGATTGGTACGGCGACCTGATACGCATGATCAATCAAGAGGGCAAGCGCGAGAAAGGCCATTTGCAGATTAACCAGATTGTGGTGCAGGATGTCTCCGACCTTCACGCCCAACTGTTGCAGAGCTCCAAGTTTCCGTTCTACAATGCCGAATATTATAAGGTGTTGCCGTTCATCGTCGAACTTCGCAACAGAGGCAGCAAGGATGTAGGTGAGATAGAGACCTGTCTCAACGCTCTCTACGGCACCATGATGCTCCGCCTCCAAAAAAAGCCCATCTCTCCCGAGACAGCCCATGCCGTGAAGGAGATAACGACGTTCATAGGCATGCTCAGCGATTATTATATTAAAGACCGGACCGAAGGTCTGGAGTTCGACTAACAAGGAAAAAGAAACATGAATCAAGAAATAGAAAGAAGACGAACCTTTGCCATTATCTCTCACCCAGATGCTGGTAAAACAACACTTACAGAGAAATTCCTGCTCTTCGGCGGCCAGATACAGGTTGCCGGAGCTGTGAAGAACAACAAGATCAAGAAGACGGCCACGTCCGACTGGATGGAGATCGAGAAGCAGCGTGGCATCTCGGTGTCGACCTCTGTCATGGAGTTTGACTATGAGGGCTACAAGGTCAACATCCTTGACACCCCTGGTCACCAAGACTTTGCCGAGGATACCTTCCGCACGCTCACGGCTGTCGATTCAGCCATCATCGTGGTCGATGGAGCCAAGGGTGTGGAGACGCAGACGCGCAAGCTCATGGAGGTGTGCCGCATGCGCAACACGCCTGTTATCGTGTTTGTCAACAAGATGGACCGCGAGGGTCGCGATCCCTTCGACCTTCTTGACGAGTTGGAGGAGGAGCTTCATATCAAGGTGCGCCCCTTGTCATGGCCAATCAATATCGGTGCCAAGTTTAAGGGCGTTTACAACATATATGAGAACAAGCTCGACCTCTTCAAGCCCGATAAGCAGCGCGTAACAGAGAAGGTGGAGGTCGACATCGCCAGCCCTGATCTTGCAACCCATATCGGCGAGCAAGACGCGCAGCAGCTGCGCGACGACCTTGAACTTATTGATGGCGTGTACCCCAAGTTTGACGTAGAGACCTACCGTTCAGCTGAGGTAGCCCCCGTGTTCTTCGGTTCTGCCCTCAACAACTTTGGTGTGCAGGAGCTGCTCAACTGCTTCGTGAAGATTGCCCCGTCGCCCCGTCCCACCAAGGCCGAGGAGCGTGAGGTGAACCCTGAGGAGTCCAAGTTTACAGGCTTTGTCTTCAAGATCACAGCCAACATCGATCCTAACCACCGCTCATGTATCGCCTTCTGCAAGGTGTGCAGCGGACGCTTTGAGCGTAACCACCCCTACCTCCATGTGCGTCTTGACAAGACTGTTCGCTTTAGTGCCGCCACACAGTTTATGGCGCAGCGCAAGAGTACCATTGACGAGGCCTATCCTGGCGACATTGTGGGTCTGCCCGACAACGGCATCTTCAAGATCGGCGACACGTTGACTGATGGTGAGAAGCTCCATTTCCGTGGCCTGCCATCGTTCTCGCCAGAGATGTTCAAGTATATCGAGAACGATGACCCCATGAAGTCGAAACAACTTGAGAAGGGCATCAACCAGCTCATGGACGAGGGTGTGGCCCAGCTGTTTGTTAACCAGTTTAACGGTCGCAAGATTATCGGTACCGTTGGTCAGCTCCAGTTTGAGGTTATCCAGTATCGTCTTGAGAACGAGTACAACGCCAAGTGTCGTTGGGAGCCCGTCCATCTCTACAAGGCTTGTTGGATAGAGAGTGACGACCCTGCCGAGCTTGAGGCTTTCAAGAAGCGCAAGTATCAGTATATGGCAAAGGACCGTGACGGCCGCGATGTGTTCCTTGCCGACTCTGGTTATGTGCTCAGCATGGCTCAGCAAGACTTTGAACATGTGAAATTCCATTTCACCAGCGAGTTCTAATCAAAAGACCAATAAAATGTACACGACTCTTATCATTCTCCTTGTTACGGCAGTTCTTTTTGCCGTGGGCCGCGTGCGTTCCGACATCATAGCGCTCTGTGCCCTTATCTGCCTGTTGCTGACAGGCAATCTTACCACCAGCGAGGCCCTGTCGGGCTTCTCCAACCCCGTTGTCATCATGATGGCAGGGTTGTTCATCGTCGGCGGAGCTGTGCTCCAGACCGGTCTTGCCAAGAAGATTGGCGGCAAGATAACAAGCTTGGCGGGCAACAGCGAGCTGAAGCTGTTTCTCTTGGTCATGGTGTTCACGTCAGCCATTGGCGGCTTCGTGAGCAACACAGGCACCGTGGCCCTCATGCTGCCCATCATCGTCAGCATGGCGTCAAGCTCAGGCATCAGCTCGCGCCGCATCCTCATGCCTCTGGCCTTTGCCAGCAGCATGGGAGGCATGCTCACCCTTATCGGTACGCCGCCCAACCTCGTTATTCAGGAGACGCTGGTAGAGTCGGGCTACTCTGGTCTCGGCTTCTTCACCTTCCTGCCTGTAGGTCTGGTAGCTGTAGCTGTCGGTATAGTGGTGCTGCTCCCGTTGAGCAAATGGTTCTTGAAAGAGAAGCAAGGCAATGTGAGCAGCAAGCGCGGCGGAAAGTCGCTCTCGCAGCTTGTCAGCGAGTATGGACTTACCGACAATCTGTCCGTATATCGCGTGAAGGAGCGGTCGCGTATCTGCGGCATGACCATTGGCAAGCTAAACATATATAATATGTATGGCGTGAGCATCATCGAGGTGCGCCGCGAAACAGGAAGCCAGCACGGCATCCTGAAAAACGTTGTGCAGAAGATGGCTGCCGCCGACACCATGCTTGAGGTTGGCGACCTTCTGTTCGTCAACGGCGATCAGGCGAGAGCGCGGGCCTTTGCCAAAGATTTCAGTCTGGAGACGGTCAACGCCAAGAACTACGGTCGCAAGTCGGGGCTCGACTTCTACGACCTTGGCATCGCTGAGATTCTGCTCATGCAAGACTCAAAAATTGTTGGCCGCAAGGTTAAAGATTGTGGCTTCCGTGAGAAATATTGTCTTAACGTCATAGGTCTGCGTCGCCACGGCGAATATAAGAAAGACGGAGTTGCCGACATGAAAATTATGTCGGGCGACGTGCTTCTTGTTCAAGGCGTGTGGAACGACATTGCCCGCCTCACCTCTGAAGACGAGCAATGGGTGGTGCTAGGCCAGCCGTTGGCAGAGGCCGCCAAGGTGACGCTCGACTATAAGGCTCCTGTGGCGGCAGCTGTCATGGTGGCCATGGTTGTCATGATGGTGTTCGATTTCATTCCCGTGGCTCCTGTTACTGCCGTGCTTATTGCCGCCGTGCTGATGATTCTCACAGGCTGTTTCCGCACGGTCGAGGCAGCATACAAGACCATCAACTGGGAGAGCATAGTGCTCATTGCCGCCATGATGCCCATGTCGGTAGCCCTTACCAACACGGGTGCTTCGGCCCTTGTGTCGCAGTCGTTGGTCAACGCCCTTGGCACCTTTGGGCCTTACGCCCTTCTTGCGGGCATCTATTTCACCACATCTCTGCTCACCATGTTCATCAGCAACACGGCCACGGCCGTGCTCATGGCGCCCATCGCGTTGTCGGCGGCATCGTCGGTAGGCATTGCTCCCCATGCGTTCCTCTTTGCCGTGACCGTGGCAGCAAGCATGTGCTTTGCCTCGCCGTTCTCAACGCCGCCAAACGCTCTTGTCATGCAGGCCGGCCGTTACACGTTTATGGACTACATTCGCGTGGGTCTTCCCCTTCAGGTCATAATGGGTGTTGTGATGGTGTTTGTGCTGCCCCTGCTTTTCCCGTTCTGATAAGCGTGAATGAACATCTGCTTTATTATAATAAAGCAACTATAATAAACTCATTTGTAATAGACCGTTTATAATAGACTTTTATAATAAACCATTTATAACAACAAGCGTGCGTCTTTATTATGTGAAACGCACGCTTGTTGTTTTTTGGCATGTTCTGCTTTCTGCACAATTATCTTTCTTCCTTTCATCTTTTTGAGGACAAGAGAGTGTAAAGAAAGAGGCGATTTCTTATGAAAAGCAGGAGAGCTGATATGATGTTGTTTGTTAGAGAAAGTGTTTAACCCCAAATCGGTCGTTAGGGCTTGCTTGGTCCTTGCTTGCTGAGGTTTTAAAGACAATAGAGACAATAGGGACAATCCGTTTCTCCTTTCTGTGCCTGCTTGCAAGCGAGCGTCCTCGAAGAGGGCGAATATCCATAACCGCTGGTTGAGCAGCCGAAGGCTGCGAAGCCTGCGGCCCCCATGATGAGGGTAAGATCGTCCTCGAAGAGGGCGAACATATGGGGTATGTTTACGGCTCGCTTGTGTTCGCCCTCTTCGAGGACGTCTTGTCGGCTTAGCTGTGAAAATCCGCAGGTTACGTTCGCTTCGCTCTCTTCACCAGCGGTTATGGATATTCGCCCTCTTCGAGGACGATCCTCGCTTGCTGAGGTTTTAACGACAATAGGGACAATCCGTTTTCCCTTGCTTGTGCTCCTCTCTTGCGGAGGTTTTAACGACAATAGAGACAATAGGGACAATCTTTAGCTTGTTTGGCTATCTGCATTTTCTATAATTTTTAGCTTGTTCAGCAGTTTGTTCATTAGTTTGTACAGCAGTTTGTTTTTTAGCTTGTTCAGCAGTTTGTACATTAGCTTGTTCAGCAGCATGTTTTAGCAAGTCAGGAGCATGTTCAGCAGCTCATCCTGTCAGCAGCCCAAAGTTAGTAATTTAAAAAATTTGTCTCTATTGTCTCTATTGTCTTTAAATCCCCTCAAGGGAGCCTTGCCGCAAAGGGTTTAGCGAGAGCCTTTTGTCGTCAAGTTTTAGAGCCTTTTGTCGTTCAAAGCCCAAAGAAAAGAGGCTTTGTCGTTCAAAGGCTCTCGTTCAGAGGCTTGTCGTTTAGCCCAGCGCGTCGCCGCCCATGGCAGGATCGCCCGTGTGGGTCTGTTCGCCGTTGGTGCCCTCAGCGCCGCCAGCGCTGTCGGTTCCGTCGGCCTTCAGCTTGTCCACACACTTGATGGTGGCATCGAGCTTAAGGCTTGACGAGGTGAGCTCTCCCGTGCCTCGTGCGCGGAGCTTCACGCCGCGCACATATTTCGACACGTTAAACTCCTCAGGCGTGGGCGCACCGCCCAGCACTCTCAGACCCACGGAGAAGATGGCGAGGTTAGGAAACTTGACGTTCTTGCCCATGAGCAGCAGTTCGCGGGTGCAGGCCACGGCATCGGTCAGAATTCCCTTGATGGCGCCCTTCGAGAAGGGAGTGTTGTGGCTTGCCATGTGCTCCGACAGCTCGTCGAGACCGATAGTCTCTTCGTTCACCACGCGGGGATACCACTTCTTGAAAGCCGTCTCGTTTTTCTCGTTCTTGTTCTGGTAAAGTTTTACTCTAATCATGATATCAAATTTTTTAAGTTGTTAATGGACCACGTTATGTCTTATTGACGCTACAAAGATACAACATCCCGATTTACCACTTATACGTTTCTGTACGTTCCGTGCTTTTCTATACGATAAACATCATAACCACGTCATTAGAACACGAAAAGAAACGATTTTCTTGAACTCGAAGAAAATATAGAACACGAAAGAAATTATTTTTTTGAACACGAATAACACGAATCTTAAGTGCTTCGCAATATTTTCAATCAAAAAAATTCGTGTTATTCGCGTTATTCGTGTTCAAAAACATAATCCGTGTTCCGAATACATAATCCGTGTTCCGAAAAGTCCGTCTGTGTTTTTCCTAATTCTCCGTGTGCCATAGAGCCACGAATAAGTATGGCATCTATGGCTCTAACGATGGCTGTTATTGGCGCTTGCGCCCCCTGTATACGCCACATACGATGTCCGATTTCCATGATTGCGCCCACTCTTGGCATCAGAACCGCGTCAGAGCGTCAGGAGGCTTTACAGACGCTTCTAAGCTTTATATGCCGGGGTGCAGCTTGTCTTCTACCATGTTGGCATAACGTGCGGAGACCCAGTAGAACCTTATTCAGGAAAAGACACAACACAACACACAACATATATGGTCATTTGGTCATTTGGTCATTTGGTCAAAATGAAGAAAAAAAGTGTTGTCAGAACCTCTATAGTATAATATATATTATATATTATACTATAGCCCAAATAACACACTTTCCAAGCAAGAAAATGACCAAATGACCAAATGACCAAATGACCACATTTTTACCTCTCATGACCTCATGACCGTTAACCCTTCTCCTGTTTCTATCTCTTCTATGACGGGGCGAGACAACGGCGTTCTATTGTGTAAAAGCTTGTGCAGCAGATTGTTACTCGGATGTGTGGCTTCCGTTTTCTGCTCTTGCTCGTTGTCTTCTCCTGCTGTACCTCCACCGGCATGTTTTTTTACTGCTCTTTTTACAGCTCCTGTTTCAGCTCTTTTTTTAAGAAGAAAAGGGTCTTCTTCTCATAATTTTTTACATTCATTACGCGCATTTTTCGAAAAAATGCTGACTATGCTATTAGATAAGGCAAGTGAAAAATAGCTGAATCGACTACAAAAAAGACTGTTTTCAAGCTCCAAGGCGTGAAAAACAGCTCCAAACAATTAAGAAACAAACATTTTTTTTATATTAGCTAAAACGTTCCCCAAACCTCTCTCTAACGAGCTAAAAGCCTAACACGCAACGAATCGGCAAGAAAACATATGCCTAAAAACAATGGAAAAAATATTTTTTTTCTAAAACTTTATTTCATTTTAACTATATTTTTCAACTGAACTTTCGCATTTAAGATATGAAATTATCGCAAGCAAGCGTCGCTGCGCCTGCCAGAAATGATAATAAATAGAAAAATTTGCTTATTATGCACTTGCGAAAGTTCTACTTTTTAACTTTATTTTTAAAACTTTATTTATTTTTCTCTATACCCCACCATGCCATATCCTCTCCATGCAAAACCCTCTTGAGTTTCTCCCGAAAATTTGGTCATTTGGTCATTTTGCCGTTTTTTATGCTTGATTATTATTGGTCCTGTCGCTAATTTGATGAATAGAAAACAGATCATTTGATGAGAAGAAAAACAGAGCAGGAGGAAACGAAGATTGTGGTTTCTGCCTGCTCTGTTTTATTTATTATTTATTATTTATTATTTATTATTTATTATTTATTATTTATTATTT
>UQTI01000025.1 GCA_900543975.1 uncultured Prevotella sp.
GAAGAATAGAATTTATCTTTTATTTATTTTCGCTACCTTTGTAGAAGACAGTTTATTAATTTCCAAATTTTCATCTACATGGGTACCGATATAAAGGACAGCATCACCACACGCGAAAAGGAGATCTTGTATCTCCTTTCAAGAGGCTTGAACAGCAAAGAAATTGCGGCGGAGCTGTTTATATCTGCCCACACCGTAGAATATCATCGCCGACAACTGCTTAAGAAAACCAACTCTCGAAACATCGCACAGCTCATAGGAAACGCCTTCCGCATGGGCATCTTGTGAGCCGTCGGCTAAAAACATGAAGGAAACGAATAAATTTTTTTAAACCATAGGCTTATGAAACATTTTAACCTCTACATGATGGGCTTAGCCCTCATCTCAAGTGTTTGTGCCACGGCGCAAACCCATCAGGCGTTGCCACAACCCGTTCCTGGAGTAAAGGCGCAGCAGCTCTTCAAGAAGGCTAACAGCAGCCGACCCGCGGCACAGCGCCCCTACACCAAAACCACCTACGCTCTGCCCACCAAAGGTGTGCGCATGGTGCCTCTGGCACAGATCGCCAAGTCTCAACGCGCCAAGAAGGCCGACGAGATGGTGAAGAAGACCTTGCTCACAAGCTGGAGCAAAGCCATCGACAAATACACACCGGAGACGGGCAAGATAACCTACGACAAGTATGGCCGCTTCAGCGTGGTCGACTACGACTCTTATAAAGACCTCTACACCTACACCACCGACGCCACTGGTGCCAAGTGGACCACGAAGCGCGTGTGCCGTCAGTCAGGCGACTACATTGAAAACCTTTACAAGGAAGAACGCACGCTCGATGCTAACGGCCATGTGACGAAGAGGAGCATTTACGACAACCGTTATGGTGAAAAGGACTTGACGCTGAAAGAAGAATACGAGTACGATTACAGCCAAGACCCTAACGGCGTTGAGGTGAAAAGCGTTCATTATGATCTATACGACGGCATCAACCAACCCAACGACGCCACTCTGCGCAAATGGTTCGCACCAACCAAGAGCTATATTGAAGTAGTCTACATCCCCCGAGAAGAAAAGGTGGAGATTGTTGTCGACAGAACCGACTACATCATCAAGAAATATAGCAAAAAGGACAGAACCGACTGGGAACTGTCGCGCGAAGAATACCACTACTACTCGGCAGAGGGCCGCGACCTGGGACATATGGAGTGTTCTTACGCCAATGGCACCATCTATAACGGCTCGGGCAACAGGACAGAGCTGCAGCCCGACACGCCCGAAGCAGGTTTCACCACCGAGATTGACTATGTGATGTACCCGTACACGGAGCCAACAAACACATGGGTGTATAACGGCAAAAAGGTTTACAGCAACAACTATGAACTGCCCAAGACACAGGCCAACGGCGACTTCTCAAACAAACGCTATAAGTATGACACCTCAAAGGGCGCGTGGGTGCTGACGACTGCACAGACCGGCACCTGGACCCCCGAGGGCTTGCTGCAACAGACTTATGAAGAATATGAGAACGGCGAGTTGGAATGGAGCGAGACGGGCCTTTACAAATATTCTGCCACGGGCGAAGAAGAGGGATATGTGCTCCCGTTCAAGAACGGCGGCTATGTCATAGAGACCGACATCGCGGGCGTAGACGGCAGCTATTACACCTTCTACGACAAGAACCACAACGTTACACGCCGCCTCAGAGCCATCTATAAAAACGGCAAAGACTCTGGCTCATACGATAGCGCCGTGCCGAATGCAAAAATCTACGAAGAGTGGAAGGGCGGCAAGTGGGTAGCCGTGACCTCTGACCTGATGATCGGTGATGGCGCCAACCACATGGAGGTGAAGTTTAACGCCAAGGGCCAGATGACCCAGTGGGACGAGTATGAGAATGGGCTTCACACCGAGCATGTGGTTTACACCTATCTCAACAACGGATATATCGAGGAGTCGTATAACACGATGACCAACAAGGTAGACGAATACACCAAAGTGACGGTCGATGCCGCCAATGTCGTTACCTACATCAACTACGAGTATAGCACCAGCACCACCAGCAGCCAGATAATACGGGGCGAGAAATACGTTACCTACCCCACAGGCAAGCAGGTCATCTACAGATGGGACAACTACGCCCAGGAGTTTGTTATGGATGCCACCACGGTAAATTCGCTGACCTCAACGGCAGCCGACGGCACAAAAACCACCATCTACCGCGAGATCGACGACAACGGCAACGTTGTTGAAACGCGCAAAGACGTCTATTATAGCAATAATGGCGTAACCCGTAACGAGTCTTATACAAAGGTTGACGGCCAGTGGGTAGGCGAAAACAAGAGTGAGGAGGAGGCTGTAAAAGTGCCCCTGTTTGAGGCATTTGAGATGCAAGACCCCGTTGCCTGCAACGACGAATATTTCTACCCCGGCGACATCGACGACGAGGAGGATTATACTGTGCTTCCAAACAGCACTCAATGGGGATGGAAAGACGGTAAGTGGGCGGTGCACCTCCAGCAGGCTACCGCTTTCAGCCAGCCCGATGCCAACACGCTCACGCAGACCGACACTTATATCTATGATGAGAGCGCCTACAATTCGGGAAGCAAATACACCAAGAGGGTAACTACCTTTACCAAGAAGCGCGATAGCCGTCACTATCTGGTGGAGACAACACGAATCCTTGACACTGTGGATAAGGACGATAAAACGACAAACATCGATGAGAAGTCAGAGAGCATCACAACCTACACCTACAACGATGAGGGTCTGCTCACATCGGTTACGGTAATGTCGTATCTCACCGATCGTGCAGCTGCGGCTGAAGCATCGGCAGCATCGGCAGCACAGGTGGCTCGCGCAGCTGCCACACGCGTGCTCCGCTCCACTGTCGTGACCAACTACTATTACACCGAGCTCGACGTGGTGAACGGCATCACCTCTACCACCGCCGACGCCACCAAGCCCGCCTTCGCCGTGAGCGGTCGCACCGTGAGCGCGGTAGGCAAGAGCGCTGCCATCAGCCTCTACACCCTCGACGGTCAGCTCGTGGCTACCTCTGCCACAGGCCATGTTGAGGCTCCCGCTGACGGTGCCTTCATTGCTGTGAGCGGCGCAGCAAAGTGTAAGATTGTTGTGAAATAGAACCAGCAGAACAGATGATGTCTCTTGACAAAGAAGAGACCACCATAACCCGTTAAATGAGGGAATAAAAAGCGCCAAAGGCGAACATCACCAAGGTAAAAGCCCCATGTGATGTTCGCCTTCTTTGTGCTCCATTTGTTCAGCGCGTTGAACACTTTTCTTCAAAATCTGTTCAGCGCGTTGAACATTTTTCTTGAAAATCTGTTCAGCGTGTTGAACATCTCAAAACAAACCGTTTAATCTTTTAAGCAGCCAATAGGGATAACATACACCCCGTCCTTTCGCTTATAAGCATATTGTCCAACACCAATAACCACAGCCATAAACGAGGGGGCAGGCATTTTTGTTGTGTCAAGCTTGTCAGCTAATTCTTTTAGGTTGGTAGCGCCTTCTTCTATTCGTTCTGTGCCGCCAAGTTTCACCTCAAGCAGTGCATAGCTACCATCACGGCGATGAAGAACCGTGTCACACTCTAATCCGCTACTGTCTCTATAGTGATAAAGCGAGCCGTCCAAAGCCTCTGCATACACACGAAGATCTCTCACCGCGAGGTCTTCAAAAAACAGTCCGAACGACTGCAGGTCATTAACCAGATCCTTTGGTCCCAGACCAAGAGAGGCGGTACCTATGCTTGGGTCAACAAAATGGCGCGTGTCGCTCGTTCTGATGGCCGCTTTGCTCCTGATGTTAGGATTCCAGGCAATAAGGTCTTCTATCACAAACAGGCGTTTTAAAGCCTTGATATAATCAACAACCGTACCTTCATCTAACGTGCTGGCATCGTTGGTGAGCATGTCTTTTCTTATTGTGGAGATAGACACCTGTTGCGATATGTTACGGGCATAAGACTGCAGAAGCAGCTTTGTGCGCTCAGCACTTCGCTTCACTTTGTCCACTCGTTGTATGTCGTAGTCGACAACAGAATCAAAATAATCGAAGGCTTGGTCAAGGGCCACCTCCTTAGAAACAATCGTTGCCCAGGGCCATCCGCCACGACATGTTAGATAGGCAAGTTCTTCAACGCCAAGATTGTTTGTACAAGCCTCAATGTCCTTGCCCTCAAACAGATCTTTCAAGCTAACAGCACCTGACGATTCCCCCGACTCATAGAGGCTCATCGTGCGCATTTTAAGATGAGCAAACCGACCTGTGCCACTGTGGATGGTTGCGTATGCTTCTGGCAAGACAGAAGAGCCTATAAGAATAAACTGTGAAGGCTCACCTCTTTTATCCACTTCGCTGCGAATGCTGTCCCATATTGCCGGCAAAGCCTGCCACTCGTCTACAAGACGCGGCGTGGCACCTTCAAGCAAGGTCTTGGGGCTGAACTCTATCATCTGAGAGCTTTGCATCAACACGCTGGAGTCGCCCAAGTCAAGCACGCTCTTTGCTATTTGCTTGGCTGTTGTGGTTTTGCCACACCACTTTGGACCCTCAATAAGGACAGCTCCCTTACCAAGAATTTTGCGTTCCAACAATCTGTCTGCAATACGATGCTTATATTTTGCCATATCTCATTGATTTTGAGTACAAAGTTAAGACTATTATTTCTAATTTCCAAACTATTAAATAAAAAAATCCGGAATTTGTGAACAAATTTTTCCTGAATTTGTGAGCAATTTATTCCCGAATTTGTGAGCAAATTTTTCCTGAATTTGTGAATGACTATAAGAGTTTTGAATTTTGAGTTTTGAATTTTGAATTGTTGCGGCTTTGCCGCAATTTTGAATTATTGAATTTTGAGTTTTGAATTTTGCGCTCGGCTCGTATAGACGCTTGCCTAAGCAAGAATTTTCCCTCTTAGACAAGGCGAATTCTTCATTCTTCATTCTTCACTCTTCACTCTTCATTCTTCACTCTTCACTTAATAAGCTCTTTCCTTTCCAATGGCGCCAGCCCTTTTTTACCTTTTTACCTTTTTACTTTTTTACCTTTAAAAGTCTTTTTTACCTTTAAAGCCTCTTCACCCTTTCCTCAAAGGTTGCGCGGTCGCTGAGCGCCTCGTTACGATATTTTGTGCGATAGTTGTAGACCGTGCTGTTGGCGAGGCCGAGGAAGGTGGCTATCTGCTTGCTGTCCTCCACGCCAAGGCGCAGGAGGGCGAACACACGGAGCCCCATGGTCAGTGTACCGCGTGTCTTCGGCTCGATGCGACTCTCAGGCACGAGCAAGGCATTGAAATTTTCAATGAAATCGGGGAAGATGTTGAGGAAGATGCTGTCGAAGCGTGCGAACAGCTCGTCGCGCGTGGTCACATTACGGTTGGCAGCCACGATGGCTGTCTCCATCTCGTCATATTTCTTTGCCCTCATAAGCTTCTTTATCTTCTTGAGCAGCTTGTCGCCCTCGTCGATGTATGCCGAGCAGATGCCGAAGAAGGTGCCTATGTAGCTCTCCTTGATGATGTTGGCCTCAGAGAGCCGTTGGTTTATCAGCTCGTTCTGCTCATAGAGCTTCGTGAGCTGCTCGTTGGTGTCGCTGAGCTTCAGGTTAGCCTCATTGATCTTCATGTTTTTCTCCTTCACCTTGTGGCGCTGTCTGTGGGAGAACACGAGCAAGGTCACGGATATGATGAAGAGAATTATAATAATGTGGAGCGATATGTTAACCAAGCTCTGCTTCTCGTTAAGCTGCGAGAGATATAGCCTGTTGGTGTCTTCCATGTCGTGAACGACCCAGCCGCGTGTGATGCCGCCAAATTGGGTGTAGGCATAATAAGCATACTCCATATATTTTCTTGACCGCTTCACGTCGCCCCTGTCGTTGAGCACGCGGCTGACGTTATAGATGGCTTGCTCGTCGTAGGTTGCCGACTCTACGTCGCAGATAGCAGCCTGCAGCAGACAGTAGAACGCTTCGTCGGGTCGTTGAAGCTTCTCCAGCAGGGTGTAGCGCCTGAAGTTGACCACGGCGTTTTTTTGGTCGTCAGGCTCAAGCTGTTTCAGCCTGTGGTTGCAGAGAGCCAATGCCTGTCTGTAATCTTCGGCATCGAGCAGTTTAAAATAAAGGGTGTTGAAACGTGCTTCAGAGTTTTCGGGCGCCACAAGCAGCAGCTTCTCTGACAGATCCTTGGCTATGCGTGTGAAAATCTGCCTGCTTTTGGCGTTGCGCGTGTCGCGTGCCAGAGCATAATAAAGTTTGCTTTTAATGTTATAATATTCCACTTCCGCATCGGCAAAAGTGGTGCTTTCCAGACTGTCGATAAGGAAACGGGCCTCGGCATAATAGCCCGAGTTGAGATATTGCGTAGACATGCGGCAACGGCTCTCGCTCACCTCGCGGTGTTCGCCCACCATCTTGGCACCGTCCAGGCAGCGCTGTTGCCACAAGATGGCAGAGTCGTTGAGAAAGACCCTGTATTCGTCGTGCAGCTTGTTCATGATCGCATATTGCTCCTTCCAATGTGTTGCCACGGACAGTTCGGCGCGGAGCTTTGTTATGCGTTGCTCGCGCTTCTTGCGGTAGGTCTTGTAATTGTCCACAGCCTCGTCGAGACGTTGCAGGAGCCGGTCTGTAGAGGTGTGCTTGGCTTCTTCGACAACGTCAGCCACGGGGTTGCCCGCAACTTTTGTTGCAGCCTTGGCGTTTGCCAGAGCGGCAGGAACGCATATTATTATGATGATGATTAGACGCAGAAATTTATGCATGCTTCATGTAAGGTTTTTAAAAACTGTTAAAGGTAGAATGTTGTTTTTGCACATCGAGCTTTTAGAGCATTGTCTTGTTGCCCGTGTGCGGTTTATAATGGCTTGTTTCAAATGCAAAGGTAGCGATAAAAGGTTGAACAACCAAGATTTTGGCCAAAAAATATTTTCTTGTTTCACTACTGATTTTCTGTATGCTTAAAGATGCTAACACGCTGTCTTATAGGCTTTTAAATGGTTATTGAGGTGTTTTTGCATCTGCTTTTTTACTACGCACGCATGTGTCGTGTTTAAATAATGCGTAATTTTGCATCAGAAACATAAAAAACAGAAGACAAAAAATCAGATCTATATAGAGCGAAAGCTCAACCACAATTCAAAAAATCAGCAAAAACAAAGAAAGAGAGAGTGTAACTCACCCGATCACACAACAGGTTGGCGCATCGCTTAAGGGCGATGTTGCTGACCACATTTAGCCAAGAAAACCGTTAGGTTTACCGGGAGCATCTCCGAGCAATAGATGTCTCATCCGGCGCAAATCACTATATTTTTAAATAGCTCTACTGCTGTAACAAGCGACGTGGGTCACCTCCACGATTAATAGCTTTTAAGGAGGTGTGTATTGCCGTGAGGCAAATGCTGCGTCAGGCCACCTGGTACGGGCAGACAGGGATCTGCTTTGTCATGACCAAGACCGCAATGTTGAAAGGTTAAGGCCAAGCAGTTGTAGAAATGAAACGTTTTCTTAAGCCAAGGTCTGGTTGTGGACGGCCAGACCTTGGTGAGAACGTTCATCGCAAATCTTTGGAGAAAACATTATTCATAACCAATCCGTGAGCGAGATAATGACCATCGCTTACGGATTTTTCCGTTTACACACAAAAAGAATGCGCCGCCATCAACGGCGACGCATCTCGCATGATTTTCAAAGATCCGAAATCTTTAAACCTAAAAACAACTATAGTAAATTCAAATAAAAACGCTTCTTTTCGGATTGCCCATCCGCTTTGTTGGCGGTGGGCTGGTTGTTACACACAAATCCGAAAGATTTGTTACCCTGCCAATCATTTGCTTTTTTTTACTTATGTGCTAAAACTATTCCTATATTTTTTTAAACAAACGTTTTTGCTTTTGCTGCTCTGCCCACTTGTGAAAAAGTGGGCAGAGTGTTCAAAGGTGAGTTTTGTTCGCTTGCTGTTTTGTTGCAACCAACAAGCTACATGTTGTCTCATCAGTGGTGTTTTGTCAAAGTTTCGCTATTAAAGCGTGGTCTAAAAGATTGTTTTGTAAATAATAACAGATAATTGTCTTTCTTCTTTTCGATGATAAAGTTACTAATAATTTTTCATATCACGAAGATGTAGTAGAAAAAAAGTAGATAAAATGCCCCTTGCTTCCGTCTATATGTCATGTAATCAGCGTTTTATGAAAAAGGAGAACTGCAAAAACAGTAGTTGGATATAATAGGAAAAACTCGTTTTGCTCGGGAAGTTATTGGATTTTATTGGGGAGTTATCGGAATTTATTGGAAGTTAACTCGCTTCGCTCGTGAAGTTAACGGACAAATGCTTTTTTTATTGAGATTCTTCGACAATGTTCTTTTGAGAAGAAAGGCATATGTCCGCTAACTTCCAATAACTCCATGAGCGAAGCGAGTTAACTCCCGATAGCTTCCGCTAACTTTACAAATTGAAAAACTCCGTAAATGCCTTTACGCAATATTCATGGTCGCGCACGCTGCCCGTTTCTCTACAGCTGTGCATGGCCAGAATGGCGTTGCCCATGTCGACACCGCGAAGAGGAATCGACGAGGCGAGGATGTTGCCAAGCGTGCTTCCTCCAGCCACGTCGCTGTGGTTGACAAAGCGCTGGCACGGCACGCCGGCCTTCTCACAAAGCGATGCGAAGACAGCTGCCGAGGCAGCGTCGCTGGCATATTTCTGCGCGGCGTTAAACTTGATCACGGGACCGCCGCCAAGCATGGGGTGGTTCGTGGGGTCATATTTCTCAGGATAGTTGGGATGCCATGCGTGGGCGTTATCGGCAGAGATCATGAACGCACGCTCCACCGCCTGATAGAACGCCTCCTCGCTGCTGCTCTGTGCCATGCCTATGCGCTTGATCATGAACGCGAGGAAGGGGCTTGCCGCGCCTTGCTTGGTCTGCGATCCCGTCTCCTCGTTGTCGAAGATGGCGAGCACCTGTGTGGTGTCGCTCAGGTCGGCAGAGAGCATGGCCTCCAGACCGGCATAACACATGGACAGGTCATCGAGACGGCCCGACGATATGAACTCGTTGTGCACGCCAAAGGTGCAGGCGGGTGTGGCGTCGGCGAGGTAGAGGTCGAAGTCGAGAATGTCGTCGCGCTTCACCTCGCGCTCCTTGTTCAGCTCCTCCAGGATGACGTTTATCAGCAGGTTGCCCTTCTCCAGCTCATCGGTGACCTGTCCGAGCAGGGGCAGCACATCCTTCTGTCGGCTCAGTTTTACACCGTCGTTGACCTGTCGGTTGAAGTGGATGGCGAGGTTACTGATCTGTAGCAGCGGGCGTTGGATGTAGAGCAGCATGGTCTCTGGGCTAAAGGCGTCGGCACCTCGCACGATGACACGTCCTGCGATGGTCAGCGGACGGTCAAACCATGTCGACATTATGGGGCCGCCATAGACCTCGGTGTTGAGCTTCACCAGCGAGCCTTCTGTAAGCATCTCGGCGTTGGGCTTTATGCGGAACGTGGGCGAGTCGCAGTGGGCGCAGATCATGTGGAAGCCGGCGTCGGCAATGGGCTTGCGGCCTATGCGGAAGGCATATACCGACGAGTCGTTCTTGGTCACGAAAAAGCTGTCGCCGGCTTTCAGTGTGCCGAGCGGCATGGCTGGGTCCAGACGGCGGAAGCCATTGGCTTCGAGCATGTGGGTGATGTTTCTTACTGCCAGGAAGTTTACTGGCGATGCATCGAGAAATGATAAAAGTTGATTGATCATAAAGGTTTCTTGTGTTTTGTTATGGCGCCCCGCAAGACAGCGTTGCGCCGTTCATTTTTCTGCAAACTTACATAAAAAAGGCGAGAAATAAGCGTTTTTATGTATGATTGCCGAAAATTTATGCTCTTAAGGTTGCGCAAGGACATTTAATGTTTACATCGCGCTTCGCGCTCGTTGTTTTTTAAAACATTAATTTCCATTAATTGAACATTAATTATCATTAATACGCGCTTCGCGCCAAATATTTATGAATCATTAATTATTAATTAATACGCGCGTAGCGCGAAATATTGATGGAAATTAATGGGTCATTAATGATAATTAATGTTCAAAAGAAACACGAGCGCGAAGCGCGATGTAATTAATAATCTGTGCAGAAGTTCAGACGTTAAAACGTCTTCATCGTTTCATCCTGCCGCCGTTGCGCATGCCCTTCTCCACCTCTTTCCATAGCTCGGGTCGGGCGATGAGGTGGCAGATGTCGAAGACCATGAGTCCGTCGCTGAGCTTGATGTTCATCTCGATGGCCTTGCCCAACTTTGTCGGTTCGCCATAGAGCTGGTCGACGAGCAGACCGCCGTAGACGGCATGTCCGCCGAGGATGGTGCGCAGGTGCTTGCATGAGCCCTCCACGCTGTACCATGTGCCGCGCTGCATCTCCGAGTCGGTCTCGTTCTTCACGCCCTTGGTGTTGCGTTCAGCCTCCGCGATCGTTATGTCGGTGTAATAGTTGCCGGTGGTGTAGAGGTCGAGCAGCTCCATGTAGCCTGTGCGCTTGTAGGTGGGCGTAGCCCAGTCATAGTCGGCCGACGGGTCGTAGGTGTTGCTTGCGAAGTTGACACCCACCTCATAATAGCTGGGATACCATGCCCCCGTGTAGGTTCCGAACGAGATGTCGGGCCTTGCAGCCTTCACCGTGGAGCGCAGGTCAGCCATGGCATCGTGTATGACCTGTGAGCGCCACTCGATCCACTTGTTGAAGAGCGGTCCTCGCTCCACATGCCATTTCTTGTCGTTGCCCTTCTTCCATGTGAAGATGTCCGTGGGCCAGTTTTTTATTTTCTTGCCCTGCCACTGCTCAAAGGTAGAGCGCGAGAGGTCACTAAAGTCGGCCTCTATGCCGTCGTAGCGTACGCGGTCAAGGATTATGCCGTCAAGCTCAGGATAAGCCTTCACAAGGTCTGTGAGCACCGCCTTGATGTGCTTACGGAACGATGTGTCGATGGGGTTCACCATGGCCGAGTATTTCTGTTTCTGCTCCATGATCGATTTCATGCCCTCAGGCGTGTAGACCGTTGTTGCCCATTCGGGATGGTCGGTGTAGGTCTGTCCTCGGTCAAAAAAGTTATGTCCTGCCACGAAGCAGTTGAGCGTTGCCTGCACCTTGATGCCCAGATGGTGGGCAACGGTGATGAAATGTCCCAGATAATCGAAGTCGGCGCGTTTATATCCGTGCCAGTCGCGCATCTTCGGGGCGTTGGGTGTGTCGAAGAGCACCTCTCCCGTGATTGGTCTCACGTCTACCGCCACGTCGGTGAATCCGAGGTCATGCACCTTCTGCAGATAGAAGTCGATGCTGTCCTTATGGCTGAACCGGCTAAAGTTAGCCTCACCGTCGATCCACATTATCGCGCGTTTTGCGGGCTGTGCCTCCTTCGCGTCCTGGTCCAGAGGTTGCCCCGCCGCCCATACATTTGTCGACATGAGGGCCATAACAGCCACCACAGCCGTTTTAATAGCCACAGCAGCCGTCTTAATAGCCACAGCAGCCGTCTTATCAGCCACAGCAGCCGTCTTGAAAAATTTTGTTTCCATAACTAACAGAAAGTTTGGTTTTAAGATGAATGATCGAAGTTAAATTATAGCAGAATTAAAGTTACTGTTTCAAATAGAAAAGATCATTTAAAAAGGGTGCGCCAAATTTTAATATTAATAATTCGGCACACCCTTTGTGGTTAATGAGAACAATCTTGTCTTCTAAGTAAAGAGCTTATTAAGTGAAGAACGAAGAGTGAAGAATTCAATAGCCTCTTTTAAGGGAAGAGTGAAGAACGAAGAGTGAAGAATTCAATAGCTCAGGCTATTCACTCCCCTCTCCTACGGGGAGGGGTGAGCCACCGTTAGGTGGCGCGGGGGTGGGGCTTTAAAATTCGAAAATTCAACATCGGCTGAAAGCCGACAATTCAAAATTCAAAATTCAAAAATCAAAATTCTTTCCTTCCACGCTCCATCCCATAATTGTCGACACCTGAGGAATGACCGACATCGCAATCTTGCACTGGCCCTTGAAGCTCGGATGCCAGCAGGCGCCCAGCTCCGTCTCCGTGTTCACCACGCGGTCCATGGGGTTAGCCATATACACCTTCTTCATCTTCAGCGTCTCCTTGGCAAGCTCCGCCATGGCAGCCTTGAGATAAGTGCTTGCCGAGTGGGCGGTGATGCAGAGCACGGGAGTGTCCTCGCCATAGTGTGCCTTGATGTTCTTGATGAGCTTCACATAAGCGCCCACAAACTGCTCCGAGGTAGGTATGGCCGTGGGTGAGAAGTCGTTGGTGCCGAGGTTTATCATGACGAGGTCAGGTGTGTAAGCCTTGAAATCGTAAGGCTCCATGCCGTGGTCGTCGAAGATTCGCATCCAGCGGTCAGGCATGTTGTTTACAGACACGCGCACGCTGTCGCCATAATGGCGTGTCATGCCCTGTCCAGAGTGAGCCACAAGAGCATAGTCGGCATCGAAATAGTTGGCCACCAGGCATCCGTAAGCCTGGTTACAGTTTTCTGTCTCCAGCTTGAACGGGTCTGTGCGGTTGTTGCTCTCTGTGCCGAAGCCGCAGGTGTAGCTGTCGCCTATGACCTCTATGAAACGAGCCTTGGGCTTGACGGCTGTGAGCGTGGCGTTCTTGTCGACGATCAGCTCCTTCACTGTGGTGCAGCCATACTCGCCCTCGGTGCATTTCTGTAGGCGCAGCGTGTGGGTGCCCTTGGCGAGCTTGTCGGCGAGGGTGATGGTCTGCTGATCCTTGCCGCTGACCTTGATCTTCTTTATCCACTTGCCGTCCACGAACACGTTATGGTAACTTGTGCCCTCGTCAGAGAGCACCGCTGCTATGCGGCTGCCCGTAAACCGGGTCTGCATGTACACGCCTGTCCAGTCGTAGCGCACGCTACCGTCCTGGAGGTGCTGCACACGTCCTGTAAACGTGATCTGGTTTTTGTCGCCGGCCGACACACGCTTGTCGGCAGCTGTGGCAACGGTGCCACACATACAAATCATAGCCACGAGGGCTAACAGATGTTTTCTCATATTTTTTTTCTATTTAACACTTTCTACATTCAGATGTTTCACATTGCTCTTGAACGCGCCGGCCTTTTGCAGCGGGAAGAAGAGGGCACGCAGGTAGCGCATGCTCGTGGTGGGTTGCCACACATGAGGAAGAGTCTTCTTGTTCGGCATCTTGTCGTAACGGCTCTTCTCCTTGTCTATGACATAGAGGCGTTGCTCGGCGAGCGTCTCGTGCTTCACGCCGTTCACATAGAGCGTTGTGGCGGCGGGTGTGGTCTCTATGGTCAGCTCCACCTCGCCCTCGGTGGGGAGGGTGTAGTTGAACGTGTCGAGATAATCTTCGCGCTGGTAGCCCAGACGACCTGTCACGGGGTCAGCGAGGAAGAATGTCGACTGTGGGCCGTAGAAGAGCACGGTGCCCTTGGCCTCGGCCTTACAATCCACAGTGAAGGTGATGCGATGTCCGAAGCCCACCTCGCTGACGGGCAAGCCCAAGTCGTGTCCAGCCTTCACCTCATTGAGCGACATGGGTGCCTTGGTGCGTCCCATCTCGTTCACACCTGGTGCCTCGCTGAGCACACCCTTCTTCTGCTCAAACTGGTCGTAGGGTAGGGTGGTGAGTGCCGCTGTCCAGGTCTTGTCGGCGATGACCTGCAACACGGGGAATATGCGGTCGTGCATGTCGGCCACGGTTATGCCGTTGCCGTAGATGTCGTTCCACAGGGCAAACATGCCGCCCACGATGCAGGGATCGTTCTCCTCAAGCGTCACGTTGCGGAACACGCGCGGTGTCCAGGTGTTATAGAGGTTGTTGAGCGGCAGATAGTCGTGATAATAGTCGGCCATAGGCACGATGTAGGTCTGCCAGTCGGTCATGCTGATCATTTTCCATCCCTGACGTTTCATCTCTACGGGGTCTGCCATGTCGTTAGACCACAGGCCCATGGTCACACCCTTCTGGCGCACGGGTGTCGTGCCGTCGGCGTGAGAGAGCGCACCCCACACCATCGGACTCTTGCCGTAGCTCTCGATGAGGGCGAGGTAACGGTCGGTGTAGGCGCGGAACTTCTCTTTTAGCTCCTGTGTGGCGTTGCTGTATTCGTCGGTTCCGATATGCACATACTTGCCTGCAAACACGGGGTTCTTGCCCGACAGATACTCCTTGAAGAGATTGTCCATGAAGGTGTAGACCTCGGGGTTGAAGATGTCGAAATGGTCCATTCCGTATTTCTCTGAGGCGAGGCTCGGCTTATACTGCGTGAAGGCAAGCACATGGCCCGGTGCGTCGATCTCGGGGATGATGTCGACAAACTGTGCGGCAGCCTCCTTCACGAGTGCACGAAATTCGGCCTTGGTGTAATGTCCGTCCTTGGCAGCGAGGCCGGGGTAGGTGTCACACTCAAGACGGAAGGCGCTGGGGGTCTGCATCCAGTCGTCGTCAAAATACTGCTTAAACCCGTTGTCGTTAAGGTGCAGTTGCAGAGTGTTCATCTTATAGTAGGCCATGATGCGTGCCAGCTTCTTGATGTATGGCATTGGCACAAACTTACGGCCCACATCGAGCATGAAGCCACGGATAGCATATTGCGGCTTGTCGACAGTTGAGCCAAAGGGCAGCGACGGCTGCTGTTCTGACAGCTGAAGCACGGTCTGCAAGCCCCAGTAGAGCGCCTTTGGTGTGGCTGCTGTGATGTCGCAGGTCGTGCCGATGGTCATGCGGTAGCCTTCGGTGCCGAGCGCCTTGTCCTTCTTCAGTCGCAACACGATGTCGCCGGCCTTGGCTTTGTTGCCTGTTGCAAGACTCATCTGTCGGCCTGTGAGCAGGGTGTAGTCGTGGCAGAAGGTCTGGGCCATGGATCTGAGCGCCGGCGATGCGACCACAATCTGTCCGCTGGGCTGCATCTGTCCTTCGCCACCGCTCCACTGTGTGAGTTCTGGCACAACAAAAGGTTTCAAGTTAGCAGCCCATCCAAATAATGAGCCGCTAACAAGAAATACAATCAAAACCAATTTGCGATAATTTCTCATTGTCAATATTGTTTTTTTAGAGTAAACAAAAAGAGCAATGAGGCCCATAGAGCCGCATAAGTTCTATAGGCCTCACAAACTATTCATATTTCTGCAGCGGTCGTGCAGACCAGTCGTCGGCGACATAGCTGTCAGGGTATACAGACTGGTTGACCACGTTGCCGTCCCACTCGCGGATGTAGGTGCTGAAGCGGCGCTGACCCTCTTCGAGCACGATGAAGCGGGCACCGGCCTTCATGTGGTTATAGACGGTGTTGCCGCCCGTGTAGCGTCCGAAGCCGAGCAAGATGTTGTGCCACAGCGTGGTGTAGTCGTTGTCGTGGTCATGGCCCACGAAAATGCCCATCACGTCGCCGCCCTCCATCATGGCTGTGAACATGCCGGTGTTGAAGTCGGGGCTGCAGCAGCGCTCGCGGCGTGTGCCTATGAGCGAGTTGTTGGCGTCGGAAGCGGCCTCGTTAAACTCGGGCAGGGCAATATGGAAGAAGGCGAGGGCGGGAAGGGTCTTGCCGCCGTTGGCATCCTTCAGTGCCTGTGCCTGCTGACGATACCAGCTCACCTGATCGAAGGTGAGCCATGCGTAGGTGCCACGGCTCCTGTCGGCAGGGAAGCCTTTGGGATAAGAGTGGGAGTCGAGACAATAAAGGATGGCAGCATCGCTCTTGCCGTTGCGGTCCTTCAGCGTCACCACATAGTCGAGCTCCTTCGACCCTGTGAGGTCGGGCAGGATGTTGTTCTTCACGCCACGCGCAATGTTGTAAAGCTCGCGGTTGGACAGTCCTTGCTCACTGTCGTGGTTGCCAAACTCGTAGACAAACGGTATGTTGTGCTTGCTTATGCGGTTGAGCACAGCAAGCAGGTTCTCTTTGGCGGGAGGCCCCCAAATAATGTCGCCCGTGAGGACAATGAGGTCGGGACGGTCCTGCGTGAGGATGTTGTCAAGCACCTTCAGCGCAGCTTTAGAGGCATCGCTACCGTTGTAATGGATGTCGGTAAACTGTGCTATCTTAAACTTGCCGTCGGTACCAAACTTGAGGCTCTGTGCCATGGCGGCTGTGGCTGCCAGCAAGACAGCGGCAGCCAATGTGAATAGTCGTTTCATGTTTATTGTTTTCTTATTTCCTTTTTCTTTATTTTTTTCTTTTTCTTGCGTTTCAACAATTTCTCTAGCTTAATCCAGCTTCTTCAAGATCTCTTCACACAGCAGAAGGCTCTTGATCATCATGCGTGGAATGTGGAACGGACCCTTGAAGAGATTACCCTTGGCGGGCTGAGCCACGGTGCCGTCGCGATGGAGGTAGCCATACCATTCGCCCATCTCGGTGTCGGGGAAGTGGGCATAGGTCCACTCGCTGATGCGCTCATGACGATAGAGATATTTGTCGTCGCCCGTTACGAGGAACGCATAGAGAGAGGCAATGATGGCCTCGGTCTGCGGCCACCAGAACTTCATGTCCTGCGAATAGTCTTGTACTGGCAGGTTGCGGCAGTCGCGGAAGTTGATGATGCCGCCATACTGCTTGTCCCATCCCCAGTCCCATGACCAGTCGAAGATGGTGAGGGCTGTGTCGAGGATGCTCTTGTCCCATCCGCGGTTCTTTGCCACGTCCATGAGGAACCAAGAGGTCTCGATGCAGTGGCCGGGGTTGATGGTGCGTCCCATGCAGGTGTCTACAAACTCGCCGTTGGGGCCTACCGACTCGAGCAGTGCCTTAAACTCGGGGTGCATGAACTGTGTGCGCAGCTTTTCTATCGACTCGTCGATCTGACGGTTGATGTTGGGGTCGTCGATGACCTCAAGCAGGCGTGAGCCCACGTTGATGAGTATCATCACGATGCTGTGGCCTTGCAGGTCAACAGCCGGCTCATATTTGGGTGTGAGGAAGCCCGGTGTCTCAAGAAAACGCTGTGTGTCCTTGAACAGCTTGAGAGCTTTCTCGGCGTATGTCTTGTCGCCTGTGGCGAGCGCATATTCAGACATGGCTATGGTGGCGAATGTCTCGCTGAACACATAACGGCGCTTGCGCAGCGGCGTGCCGTCTTCGGTCACAGAGAAGAACATGTGGCCGTCGGTGTCGAAGCAGTGGCGCTCAATGAAGTCGAGCGTGCTCTTTGCTGCATCGAGCCATTCCTGCTTGTGCTCCACGTTGTTGTAAGCATAGGCGCAGATGAAGGCGAAACGTCCCTGGAACCACACGCTCTTGGTGGTGTCTATCAGCGAACCGTCACGGTTAACACATGTGTAGACACCGCCATGCTTGCGGTCGAGACCATGTTCCATCCAGAACGGCATGATGTCGTTCAACAAGTCGTTCTTATACTTTTGTGCCCATTCCTGAAGATATTTTTTTGTATCCATAGCTGTTATTTTTTTTATATTTGTCCTATATTTTTTAATTCTCTTGTTCAACGTTTCCTTGAGCCACGTTTTAAGTAGGTATTCAAAATTAATTTAAATGATTCTATGCTCTATTTTGGTCTGTATTTTGAACACCTACTTATCATTATTTCTTCACGGAAGACTTATATTTGTCTATTCCTTCCTTGAGGTCCTTCCAGTAGTTATATTTCACCACATGGCAGATGTCGAAGACAAAATAGCCGTCGGCGGCGTTTATGCACGCGTCGACGCTGTTCTTCACAGCCTCGTGCTGTCCGCCGTTCTCGAAGCCCGAGGGGTTGCCCACGTCAGGACCTCCGGCAAACTTGACAGCGTTGCAGAGCAGACGCTTCGAGAGCGAGGCGAAACCTTGCATGGTCCACTCGCCGCCGCCATAGACGTTGGCAGCGCCTGCGTAGCAGCCAAGGAGCATGAAGTCGAGCTGGTCGGCATAGCCATATTTCTGATAGTCGGCGTTTGCCCATGACGGATATTCGGCAGCGGGGTTATACTTGCGGCTGGCCCAGTTGACGCCCACCTCATAGTAGGTCGAATACCAAGCGCCGACATAGGTTCCTACCTTTATCTTCGAGTTGACGCCATGAACGGTGCTCACCGCCTTCTTCACAAAATCGTAGATGGTCTTGGCGCGGAAGGCGAGCCACTCTTTATAATATTTTGCCGATGCCGCCTTGCTGGCGTCCATGCCTGCCACGCCCACATCGTCGGGGAACCTGACATTGCTGTTGCCCACATACTCCTTAAACTTGCGCTGTGTCTCTGGCGAGAAGTCGGAACGCAGGTCGTCGTAGCGGCAGCGGTCGAGGAAGATGCCGTCGACATCATATTTGCTGAGGTCACGAAGGAGCTTAAGCAAGTAGATCTGCACGTCATCGTTGCAGGGGTTAAGAAACTTCGTGCCGTAGAACTCGGCGTTTGACGGGTCTGTAGATGTGAGATCCATCTCGTTCACCAGTCCGCGTTTCAGGCTCACCGTCGTCACCCATGCCTTCTTGTCGGCATCGCGGAACACCGCTCCCTGCTGTCCGAGACCGTAGGGGTAGAGGCATCCGCCGACAAAGGTGTTGAAGGCGGCGTTTACCTTCAGGCCGAGGGCGTGGCCCTCGTCGATGAACGCCTGCAGATAGTCCCATGTGGCTGTGCGCTCAAAATATTTATATTGTCCGTTCTCCCACACGTCGAGCTTCTTTATAGGCTCCGTCACGTTGGTCTGGTAGAGCACATCGCCCATGGACGGGCGCACGTCGACCACGATGTCGGTGAATCCCGCGTCCTTAACCTTCTGCAGATCCTCCTTGATGTTCTCCTGACTGTTGGCGTAACGCGGGAAGTTGGCTGCCGCGTCAATCCATATATAACGAGGCTTCAGCCCTGCCTCGGGATCGGTGGGTGTTGTTGGTGTTGTCGGGGTGTCAGGTTTGCCAGGTTGTTCTGGTGTGGGTGGTGTCTCTGGCAGTGTCGTCCCGTTGTCGTCGCCGCCACATGAGGCAAGTGTCAACATGAGAACCGTAGAGATTGCGAAGATAACCTTTTTCATTAATATAACATTATAAATTAAGTGAAAAGTGATTTTATTTAAGCTAAAAGTGGAAATTGATTTAAGTGATAAATGGTTTTAAGAGGAAATTGAAAAACGAAAACAGAATTCCCCTCTCCCATATAAGAGAGAGGGGTTCATTTCAAGAAGCCTTAGCCATTCACTCCCCTCTCCTCCGGGGAGGGGAAAAGCCGCGAAGCGGCGAGGGGGAGGGGCTTTTATCTCATAAAGCAAGCACTCATCACCGCTCTCTGAGCGTTTCCGTCGTCACAGGGCTTGATGGTCTCCTTGCCGTTGATGAGCATGCACGAGCTGCCACCGCCGTCGAGGGCGAGCGCCTCGGTGCATCCGATGGCCGACATCTGGTTAGACACCTCGTCGAGCGTCATGCCAGCCACACCCTCTGTGACCTGACGTCCTTCGCACACGAAGAACACGAGGCGGTTGGTGCCCTTGGCATAGCCCACAGCCGTGCGTGGCTGGTTAGAGCCGCCTGCTACGTCGAGCATCTCATACTTCCATGAGTTCACCTGCACACCGTCATGCACGAGCACGCCGATGCCGCCGATGCCGTTCTTAACATAGCTGTCTTGGTTCAGCGCCACGTCAGAGGGGTCTGGCGAGTCGGTGTCATAGACATCAGGGTCACACTTGCGCGGCTCGTCATACAGATAGTCGACGCCCGTCCACTTGTAGTAGGACCACTGTGCGCGGAAGTTGCCGTCCTTGTCCTGGAAGAAGAAGCCGAGGGTGGGATACCAGTAGTTTGTCCAGTCGAGCGAATAGTAGGTCTGGTTAGGACTCTTTAGCTCACCGTCTTTGTAAACGGCGCTCTGCGAGTAGTAGAGACCTTCGTTATAGAAGAACAGTCCGCCGTTGATCACGACAGCCGGCTTCTCGTTGTTGTTGTAAAACTCGGTGGGGGTGTAGACGTGCTCTGCCACGAAATCGCCTTTCGCGTTCTTTGCCACATCTGAAGCCACCTCAAACTTAGCCGTTGCGGCGTCAGCCACAGCGATGTAAGCAATGGCGGCATCGCCGTCGGTGGTCTTGTCTTTCTTGTAGACGTTGAGATATTCGGGCAGGTTCTCAAACTGATCGCTGACGTTCACCCATCCTGCCTCCACGATGTTGGGGTTAGCCTCTGTGGGAGTTGGCTCAGGTTCAGGTTCGGGTTCGGGATCTGGAGCTTCAGGTCCGTTGCCCCACACCCAGTTGCCTAATATATCCTCATGATCCTCTGTGTTGCAAGAGGAGAGGGTCAGCATTGCCGCTGCTGTGAGCAGCATTGCCGCTTTGAAGCTGTACTTTTTCATTTTTTCTTTCTTGAAGAGTTGATTTCTTTCTTGAAGAGTTGACGGGTGGTAGCAGAGAAGCCAGTAAAGCGGGAGCCTTGTCGGCTTCTCTGCCAGCCACTTGTCGTCTGTTATATGTTAACAACCTTTACTTCTTGATACAATCGGTCTGCAATCCGGCGAACGTGTTGTGAGTGTTCGACACATAGAAGACGTACATGAAGTAGCCGTCCTCAGAAGGTGTGAGAAGCACGTCGGCGAAGCGGCCGCCAGCAGCGGCGCCAGCTGTGCCGTCGGTAACAGCCCATGTGTACTTGAGTGCTGACGAGCCACTGTTGCTGCCTGTCACGGCTGTTGGGTTCGTAGCGTCGTAGATGAAGATCGAACCGTTCAGACCCCATGACGGCCAGTAGCCCATCTCGAAGAGGGCGATGTAGCGGCTGTTGTTGAAGCCGCGCACGTCGATGGCGCCCGGGTTGTAGCCCCAGTTTGGGTTGCTTACGAGGTTGGTAGGTGTTGCCCAGTCGGCAAAGTAGAACATCTGGCAATCGCCACCGGCATAGTAGTCGCAGACGGCACCCTTCTGTCCTGTCTCGTCAACCGAAGCCACCTTGGCAATGGCGTCGAGGTCGCCCCATTCTTTTTTAACGTTGAACAGCTTGTTTTCGGGATCACCGATCTTTCCGTTCTTCACGATCCAGCGTATGGCGTTCTTGCAAGCACTCGGCGTGGCTGTGATGACAGCGTTGCCGTTGAGGTCGCCATAAACGTGCAGACGGGCACCGATGTCGACACCCAGACCGTTGGTGTAGGTGATGATCTTCTCAGGAGCCTTTGTCGGGTCGTTGGTCTTGTAGATCTCCAGCTTCTCGCCATTCTTGGCAAGGTTACAGATGAGCATGTTGCCACAGTCGTCGCTGGTCACAGCACCTGTGGCCTTGGCCGCACCGAGGGTCACCTCGCCAATCTTTGTGCCGGTGGTCTTCTGGAAATACATAGGAGCCGAGCCGTTGCCGTAGTTGAGCACGACATATTTCTTGCCGACAGCAGCCAGCGTTGGGTGTGTGGTGCCGGGATCGGAGGGCAGACCAAACATTGAGAGGTCGTTGACGAACAGCTCTGTCTCGCTGCCGGGAGCGAAGCCTGCATCGATCTTCGGCGGAATCTGCTTCATGACCTTATACACAGCCTTGTCGGTGCCGTTGTCGGCGGTCACGGTAAACTCAAAGCCGTCGTTGAAGTTGTGCACCTCAGCGGGGTTCGGGCTGATGGTTGCGTGTGCGTCGAGCACCACCTCAGCGGTGCATGCCGACAGATCATCGATTGTCACGAGCGAGATGGTCTTGTTTGCTTCGTCGATAACGCCTGTCATGTCGCCGTTCACGATGAAGCTCTTGAGCTGACACTTGTTAGAGCGTGTCTGCTCGCCAGAGATCGTTATCTTGCGGCTGTTTCCTGAGGCATCGGTGTAGGTGAACTCGTTCCTCTTTGTGAGGTCGAGGATGCCGAGCACCGGCTCCAGCTTGCAGTTGTTCTCAAGAGTCGCCACCACCTTCATGGCCTTGAGAGCCTCGGCGGTAGAGTTGTCGCTCTCCTCGGGGAAATAGTAAGGCACGGGGATGACATAGTCGGTGATCTCTTCATTGCCGTCGACAATCCACTCCTTGGCCGCCTTGTCGCGATATTCGCCCGAAGTAAAGTAAGCCGTGAGGCTTGTGATGCCTGTGCGTCCTGCGGTGGGATCCACATGCTCCTCGTCGGCGCAGCTGCCCATGAACAGCATTGCCACCAGCGAAGCACAAGCGTATAGATATTTCTTGGTTTTCATAAGTAAAAAATTTTTTAGTTGTTACTTCCACTCAGCAAACTGCTCAATGTCTTTGTTGGTGTTAAGCTCAGCCTGGGGAACGGGCAGACGATACATCTTCTTCGGGAAGTTGAGGTCTTCGCTGTCGACTGTCACATAAGTGTAACGGAATGTGTCGCCGGTCATCTTCTCGATCTTCAGGCCGTGTCGGCGTATGCCTGTGAGCTCGCGCTCAGCTACGTTCCAACGGCGCAGGTCCCAATAGTAGAGTCCTTCAAACGCCAGTTCCACCTTGCGCTCGTGGCGCAGAGCCTCGAAGGCAGCGTCGACGGTGTTAACGTTCTTCAGCTTGGGCAGGTTTACGCCTTTGCGCTGACGCACCTTATCTATATAAGCCACGGCTGTCTCCACGTCGTTCTTGCGCAGGCAAGCCTCGGCATAGTTGAGATACACCTCAGCCAGACGGAAGGCTACCCATGGCTGTGTGCTCTGCTGGCTGATGGCGAAGTCGTGATTCTCGTCTACCAGCTTGCGCAGATAATAGCCTGTTGTGGTGCGGCCTTCTACGGCAGCGTCCTTCATCCACTGTGCCCAACCGTCCTTTCCGTCGATGAACGGCTCGATGGTGCGTCCGCGCCATGATGCTCCGTTGTAGAGGATGGTAGCGTGGAAGCGGGGCTCCAGCTTGTCGTAGGGCGGGTTTTGCATGGTGCCCTCGGTGGTGTGCCATGTGGTCCAGTCGGCCTTGCCGCCTGTTGCCAACTCATACTCCTCGACCAGGTCCTGTGTCGGTGTGCCGTAGCCGCCATACATGGTCATGCCAGCCAGCGTGTGGTCACCGCCGGGCGCGTAGTAGCCATCGAAGCTGTGGCCGGTCTTTGCCGTGAGGTTATACTGGTACATGTAGATGGCCTCTGTGTTGCCGTCGGCATTGAAGGCGTCGCTGTAGTCGGGTGTCAGCTCGTAGCCCATACCGAAAATCTTCTCGCAAGCCTCTTTCACCTTGTCCCAGTTCTGGCAGTAGAGCATGGCGCGTGACATGAGGGCGTAGGCAGCGCCACTGGTCAGACGGCCCTTGGCGTTGGTGCTCACGGGCAGGTTCTGTCCTGCAAACTCGAGGTCAGAGAGCACATAGGCCCATCCTGCCTCTTCCGAGTCGAGCGCCTTGTTGGTGTTGATCTTCGACAGGTCCTCATCGTAGATGATGGCCTGATGGTAGCGCTTGAGCAGCTCGAAATAGTACATTCCGCGGAAGAAGCGGAGCTCTGCCTCCAGACGTGCCTGGTTCTCCTTGGAGAAGGAGCTGGCGTGGAGCTTGGCAATGCTCTCGTTCACACGGCGAATCTCCTCGTAGGTGCTTCCCCACACGCCCATGTAGACGTCGGTGTATGAGGACGTCAGGATGGAACCGGCATAAGAGATCTGGTTGGGGATGTAGCACTCAGAGTTGTTTAACAAGTTGCCATACTTAAACTCATCAGTGAGGCCTTCGGTAAGACCTGCTGCACACTGGTAGTTGTTGAAGCTACCGAGGTATGGTATGTCTGCATAGAAATAGTTGACAGCAAGCTCAGCTGTAGACACGTCGTTCCAGACCAGCTTCTCGGTCACCTTGTTTGTGGGGTCGATGTCGAGAAAGTCGTTGCACGATGTCAGTCCCATCGCTGCTGCAAACAGACACGAAACGATATATTTTGTTTTCATCTTGATTATCAGCTAAAGTTATCAGAATGTGATGTTTATACCACCGAGGAAGGTGCGCTGCTGCGGATAGTAGCCGTTGTTCACGCCCGGCGACTCGGGGTCGATGCCGGTGGGCAGGCTGTCGATGGTGAAGAGGTTGGAGCCTTCGACGAAGAGGCGCACGCGCTCGATGTTGATGGTGCGGAGCCACTGCTTGGGCAGGGTGTAGCCCAGCTGTGCGGTCTTCAGACGGATGTAGTTGCCGTTACGCATCCAGAAGGTTGAGGCCAAGCCGTTGTCGCCGCCGTGGGTGACGTTTGACAGGGTTATGCGCGGGTACTTGCCGTTGGGGTTGTCGATGCTGTAAGCGTCTTGCACGAGCCAGAGGGGCGAGTTGGCACCCTCCTTGAAGGTCTGTGTCCAGATGGTGTTGTCGTCGCAATAGTTATAATAGGTACCGAGCATCGAGACGTCAAACTTGAAGCCGCCTGTGAACTGCATGTTCAGGTCGAAGCCGTTCCATGAAGCGTTGAGGTTCAGACCCATCATGATCTCCGGGCGGTTGCTGCGGCCAATGCGTGCGCGGTCTTGCTCGTCGATCTTGCCGTCGCCGTTGATGTCGCGATACTTGATGTCGCCGACGTTGGGACGAGAGCCATACCATGCCGAGTTGTCGATCTCCTCTTCTGAGCGGAACAGACCATCAGCAATCCACACGTCACAAGCGTCGACGCTTGTGCCCACACGCTTGCGCCACTCCTGCATGTTGGGCTGGTCGAGATAACGCAGCCACTTGCTCTTGGCGTAGGTCATGTTGAGGCTTGCGCCATACTGGAAGGGCTTGCCTGCCAGCTGGAACTTGTTGCGGTGTGAGACGGTCCACTCCAAGCCGTAGTTGGCGTAGCGGTCGTGGTTTGCCACCGAGTGGAAATAGCCACCCATAGATGGAGCCTTGTCGCCGGCCATAGAAGCGAGGATGTCGTAGTTGAGGTTATAGAACCAGTCGAACTCCAGACCCAGCTTGCCGTCCCACAGCGTCAGGTCGAAGCCGAGGTTTGAGGTGCGGGTCTTTGACCATGTGAGCTCGGGGTTAGCCACAGAGCTGGTGTAGAGCGAGCTGTAGATGTTGCCGTTGAACACGCGGTTGCCGGCAAACGAGTAGGTGCTCAGGAACGAGTAGGCCGACACGGCGTCGTTACCCAGCAAGCCCATTGAGGCACGGAGCTTGAAGTCGCTGAGCCAGCTCTTGGTGCTCTCCATGAACTTCTCGTTAGACACGCGCCATGCAGCAGAGAACGATGGGAAGAAGCCCCAACGCTTGCTTGACACGTTGCCGCTGAAGTTGTAGCTGCCGTCGTAACGTCCGCTAAACTCGGCGAGGTAAGTGTTGTTGTAGTCATATTTCAGACGGAACACATAACCTGCTGTGCGTGTGTGGCCGCTGTAGCCGCTCTGCGAGTCCTTTGCCAGCGGTGTGCCGTAAGAAAGCTCTGGCAGACCGGCGAAAGGAATCTTCTCGGCATAGGCAGCCATTGAGCTCGACTTGAAGTCGCGGCCCTCGACGAGCATCATGGCATCGATGTTGTGCTTGCCGAACATGCGGGCGTAAGCCACGCTGAACTGTCCTACCATCTGCTCGGTGGTGTACTGTCCCTCGGCGAGCTGGTTCTGCTGCACCGCCTCGGGGTCGTTATAGATGATGAGCTGTCCTGCCGAGTTGGGAGCGTAGGTCTGATAGGCCGTAGAGAGGTTCTTGTTGCGTGACGACAGATAGTCGTAGGCACCTGTGGCCTTGAAGCTCAAGCCCTTGAGCCATGGAGCGTCGTAGCTTATAGAGAAGTTGCTGTTGATCTCTGTTGCGCGGGTCTTCTTGTAGCCGCTCTCGTAGATGGCAGCCAAGGGGCTGTACACGATCGAGTTGTTGTTGGGAATGGTGCCTGTGTAGAGGCCTTTCCATTTCTCGGGCAGGTAGGGGCGCATCATAACGGCCTGATGGCCGATAGAGAGCCAGCCTGTCTCGCCGCCAGCGCCTACACCGTCAGAGCCGCCCGAGTTGTAACGGGGCTGGTTCTTGCGCGTTATGGTGCCCACGAGGCCGAGGTCCATCTTCCATCCGCGTCCGAGGTCGGCGTTCAGGTTTGAACGCAGGTTGTAGCGACGGTAGTCGAAGTTGTCGATGTTACCCTTCTGGTTCATGTAACCGCCACCCACATAATAGCTCAGGGCCTTTGTGCCGCCCTGAACCGACAGGTTGTGCTTCATGAGATGGCCGGTGCCGAACACCTTGTCGATGTAGTTGACGTTGTCCCAACCGTCGGTGGGGTCGTCGTTGAGCATGGCCTCCACGTTTTTCTTGGTGAAGTGGGGCACATAGTCTTCACGTCTGGTGATGGTGCCATTGGCCAGCTGGTCCATCATCTCGGCCATGTTATAATAATGAGCAAACTCGGGGCCGTTCATGAACTCGGGGAAGTTGGCGTTCACCGACAGACCATACTGTCCGTCATAGCTCACCTTTGCCTTGCCCTCGGCACCCTTCTTCGTTGTAACGATGATCACACCGCCAGCGGCGTTCAGACCATACACGGCAGCGGCGGCACCGTCTTTCAGCACCGACACGCTCTCGATGTCGTTGGGGTCGATGTCGTTGATAGAACGGGGCATGCCGTCAACGATGTAGAGGGCCTCCATGCGCGATCCGCGGATGCGGAGCGATGCCTGGTCGTTGCCTGGCTCACCAGAGGTCTGCACCGACGAGATGCCGGGGAGCTTACCGCCGAGCAAGCTCGACACGTTGGTCGACGGACCCTTGAGCAGCTCGTCGCCCTTCATGGCAGCCACGGCTCCTGTGAGCGACTCCTTGCGTGCTGTGCCGTAGCCCACCACGATAACATCGGCCAGGTTGGTGTTGTCGTCCTGCAACGTTACGTCTATGACGCTCTTGCCGCCAATCTTGACATTGGCGGGCTTCATGCCTACATAAGAGAACGAGAGATAGTCGGCCTTCTGTTTGGGGCCCACGTTTACGGAATAGCGACCGTCAATGTCGGTCACGGTAGCGGTCTTTGAGTTGCCGTTCATCACAACGGTAACACCCACAAGGGGTTCTCCAGATGAGTCGTGAACGGTTCCTTTCAAGACTGTCTGTGCTTGTGCGCCTGATGCACACAGCGACATCATCAGCATTGCTGACCAGAACGTCCGTTTAACAAAACTGTAACGTCTGTTTTCTTGTTGGTTCATCATATTGTTTGGTCTTATAATTTAGGAGAATAACTGTCGGCGTTTTTAAGTCAATGAGTTATTTTTGTGCAAAAATACAATTTAGTTAAACATAAAGCAAATAAAAACAAAATTATTTTTATTTAATATGATAATTAATTAAATTTAATTCTGCTTTTATTCCTTTTCCCTCCCTTTTTCTCCTTTTCTCTTTTTCTCTCATATTTATATACACACGCACACGCACGCGATAACTACATCCGCCGTTCTCCTTAGTTTTCACCAACTTAGCCATGCCGCTACCTCGTAAATATTACCTTTCTGCTGCCTTTTTGTGACATTTTATGACGAACCGATGAAGAAAAGAACAAAATTAAAAATGATTATTTATGATATTAGTAATAATTAACGGGTTTAATTTGCTTTCAATGAAGAATAATCCATATCTTTGCAGCACAAAAAAGAAATAATAAAGCAACCATAAAGAAAAAACAACATAACTATAACCTGCTAAAATAGAAGTTATGAATCAATCAATACTGAAAGAGAACAAGCTCACGGAGACAAACGTGGCTTTGTTAAACCTCTTCTTCGAGAAGGGTGACCAGACGGTGGCTGAGCTTGCCGCTGGTCTGAATGTCAGCATTCCCTACGCCACGAAGTCGCTTAACGAGCTGGTTTCAGCCAAGATGGTGCACGAAACAGGCAAACGCGACAACCACTCGCGCAGAGCACCGCGTGTCTACGACCTCATACCCGAGGCAGGCTATTTTCTCGGCATCGACACCGGACACGACCGTCTGAACCTCGCGCTTACCGACTTCTGCGGCAACATCGTGAGCAGCAACTATAAGATACCATACGACTACGTCAACGACCTCGAGTGTTTCGAAACCCTCATCGCCATCATAGACCAGTTTATCGAGCAGTCGGGCATTGAGCGCAGCAACATCATAAAGGCGTGCATGACCGTGGGCGGACGCGTCAACCCATACGAGGGCAAGGCCCACAACTATTTCACCTGCCTCGACAAGACGCTGGCAGAAGCGCTCACCGACGCCCTGCACATCGACACCTGCATCGACAACGACACGCGCTGCATGACCTTCGGCGAGTGGTACAAAGGCAGCTGCAAGGGACAACGCAACGTGGTGTTCGTGAACGTGAGCTGGGGTCTCGGCATATGCATCATTATCGACGGCAAGATGTGTCTCGGCAAGAGTGGCTACTCTGGCGAGATGGGACACGTCCACATCTACAACAACGGCATAATATGCCACTGCGGAAAGACAGGATGCATGGAGACAGAGGCGTCGGGCTCGGCGCTGCAACGCCACATGAAGCAGAAGCTTGCCGACGGTGCCGTGTCTATCCTGACGCACCGTCCGAACCCAGAGCAGGAGCTGAGCCTGCAAGACATCCTCGACGCCATAAAGCGTGAGGACGTGCTGAGCATAGAGAGTCTGCAGCAGATGGCCACGGAGCTGGGCAACAACCTCGCCGGCATTATAAACATCTTCAACCCCGAGATGCTGGTCATCGGCGGCGACCTCTCTGTGACGGGCGACAACCTGACGCAGCCCATACGCATGGGCATTCACCGCTTCTCGCTCAACATGGTGAGCGAAGACTCTATCGTCACCACATCGGCCCTCACCGACAAGGCGGGCGTGATCGGTGCATGTCTCCTCGCAAGACATCGGGCCATAGAGAAAAAAGAGAACGTTTTCGTTAAGCCAGATGAGCAGAGCCAAGCTTGCTTGAGCTCTGCCATGGCGAGAAAAGGTGCATGAAATGAACCTAAACCATATTATATAGAAACATGACAGACAGAAGACACTTTTTGAAAAGTCTGGCAGCAGGATGCGCAGCTTCGTTGGCTGTGCCGTCAATCTTGCAGGCCAAAGACGACAACAAGGTTAAACCCATCATCACACCCGAAGGTGCAGGGGGCGAGAGCCGACTGATCGTGCCCAAGAACAACGGACTGAAGATCACTGGCACATTCCTCGACGAGATCTCTCACGACATTCCGCACCAGAACTGGGGTGAGAAAGAGTGGGACCTCGACTTCCAGTACATGAAGGCCATCGGCATAGACACGGTCATCGTCATTCGCTCCGGCTACCGCAAGTTCATAACCTACCCCTCACCATATCTGCTGAAGAAGGGCTGCTACATGCCGTCGGTCGACCTCATCGACATGTATCTGCGCCTGGCCGACAAGTATGGCATGAAGTTCTATTTCGGACTCTACGACTCGGGCCACTATTGGGACACGGGCGACATGACACACGAGATCGAGGACAACCGTTACGTCATCGACGAGGTGTGGAAGATGTATGGTCACCACAAGAGCTTCAAGGGATGGTACATAAGCACCGAGATAAGCCGTGCCACAAAGGGAGCGGTGAAGACGTTCCACACCATAGGCAAGCAGTGTAAGGACATCTCTGGCGGTCTGCCCGTCTTCATCTCGCCATGGATCGACGGCAAGAAGGCGGTCATGGGCACAGGCAAGATGACAAACGAGCAGGCGGTGAGCGTGGAGCAGCACGAGCGCGAGTGGAACGAGATCTTCGACGGCATTCACGACGTGGTCGACGCATGCGCCTTCCAGGACGGACATATCGACTATGATGAGCTCGATGCCTTCTTCTCTGTGAACAAGAAGCTTGCCGACCGCTACGGCATGCAGTGCTGGACCAACGCCGAGACCTTCGACCGCGACATGCCCATCAACTTCCTCCCCATCAAGTTTGACAAGCTTCGTCTCAAGCTGGAGGCAGCCAAGCGTTGCGGCTACGACAAGGCCATAACCTTCGAGTTCTCCCACTTCATGAGTCCACAGTCGGCCTACTTGCAGGCAGGACACCTTTATGATAGATACAAGGAATATTTCAACATCTAAAGGTAAAAAGGTAAAAAAGTAAAAAAGTAAAAAAAATGCAACAAACCGTTCGCCTTGGCTATGTCTTCTTCTTAGCCTTGGTTGCAGCCCTCGGAGGCTTGCTCTTTGGCTACGACACAGCCGTAATATCAGGTACCATCGACCAGGTGGGCCGACAGTTTAACCTCGACGTCATGAACCAGGGATGGTATGTGGGCTGCGCCCTCATAGGATCCATCGCCGGCGTGAGCGTGGCAGGCATCATGAGCGACCGTCTCGGACGCAAGCCCACGATGTTCATCTCTGCTGTGCTCTTCACCGTCTCGGCAGCAGGCTGCGCCATCTCCACAACGTTCACCATGCTGGTGGTGTACCGCATAATTGGCGGTGTGGGCATAGGCATCATCTCTATCGTGGCACCCGTCTACATCTCTGAGATAGCCATAACACGCTACCGCGGACAGATGGTGTCGCTCTATCAGCTTGCCGTGACCGTGGGCTTCCTCGCTGCCTATTTTGTCAACTATCTCCTGCTCAACCACTCGCTGACCACACAACCCGGCGAGGGATGGATTAGCCTCATCTTCGTGAACGAGGTGTGGAGAGGCATGCTCGGCATGGAGACCCTGCCGGCCCTCTTCTTCCTCCTCATCATCATGGTCATTCCCGAGAGTCCCCGTTGGCTCATCGTCAAGAACCGCGTGGAGCGTGCAAGAGGCATCTACGGCAAGATGTATCTCACACCCGAGGGTGTGAACCGACAGGTCGACGACACACGCTCCATGATCTCGGCAGAGGTGAAGAGCGAGTGGGGCGCCCTGCTGCAGCCCGGCATCTTGAAGGCTGTCGTCATTGGCGTGTGCATAGCTATCCTCGGACAGTTTATGGGCGTCAACGCCGTGCTCTATTATGGTCCTTCCATCTTTAAGGATGCTGGCATCGGTGACCCGCTGTTGTGTCAGGTGCTCGTGGGTGTGGTCAACACCGTGACCACGGTCATTGCCATGCTCATCATCGACCGCGTGGGACGAAAGAAACTTATCTATTATGGCGTGTCGGGCATGATTGCCTGCCTCGTGCTCATAGCTGTCTATTTCGCCTTCCAGCAGCAGTTGGGCCTCTCGGTCTACTTCATGCTCACCTTCTTCCTGCTCTATGTGTTCTGCTGCGCCATCAGCATCAGTGCCGTGGTGTTCGTGCTCCTCTCGGAGATGTATCCCAACAACGTGCGCGGTCTGGCAATGAGCATCGCAGGTCTGGCTCTCTGGATCGGCACCTACCTCATTGGTCAGCTCACACCCTGGATGCTCGCCACGCTCACACCGGCCGGCACCTTCGTGCTCTTCGCTGTGATGTGTGTGCCTTACATGCTCATCATGTGGCGTCTGGTGCCCGAGACCGCTGGCATGTCGCTTGAGGACATCGAGCGCTATTGGAAACGTGACGGAAAAAAGGGAGCTTAGCTCTTTAAGCCAAATCTGCCTAATGACCGATTTGGGCTTAAGAAAGGAAATTAGCTCGCTACGCTCACGAAGATAATATAATGAAGTTAATGGAAGTTATCAGACAGATGCTTTTCTTGTCAGGTAGCTTCCATTCACTTTTTGGAAAGTTCAATCAACAAAAACCATAGAAAATGGGAAACAACAACCAGAAACCCCGCGCACACGCTCTCGATGCCCTGCGCGGCTATGCCATCATTACGATGGTTCTCTCTGCCATGGAGGCGTTCTCTGTCCTGCCACGGTGGATGTATCACGCACAAGTGCCGCCACCAGACCATGTGTTTGATCCGACAATCTACGGCATAACATGGGTCGACATAATTTTCCCCTTCTTCCTCTTCTCCATGGGAGCAGCCATACCCCTCTCCCTCGGACGACAGCACGCCAAGGGCGAGAGCATAATGAAGCTCACATGGAAGACCGTTCAGCGGTGGGTCAAGCTCACGTTCTTCGCCATCTTCATCATACACGCCTTCCCCTTCATGCTCGGCTATGAACAGGAGTGGATGCGCTACGCCATGCCCATTTTCTTCTTCATCCTCCTCTGCCTCATGTTCATGCCCAACCCCTTCGGGTTGTCCCCGTATAAGGCAAGGGCCATAACATGGAGCGCCTACCTCGTTGCCGTCGGCTTCATGCTGCTGCAACCTTATGCGGGCGGAGCACCCTTCCGCCTCACCGACAGCGACTGCATAATGCTCATCCTCGCCAACGTGTCGCTCACAGGCTCCATCATCTACCTCCTAACCATCGGCCATCCCTTGCGCCGACTGGCTCTTCTGCCGTTCCTCGTTGCTCTCTTCATGGCTGCCCACACCGCCAACTCATGGCCCGCACTTCTCATCCACACCTCGTGGCTGCCCTGGCTCTACCTCCCCGCCTACCAGGAGTATCTGCTCATCATCATCCCAGGCACCGTCGCTGGCGAATGGATTGCGCAATGGCTCGAAACGATGAAAGCCAACGACACGAGCAAGGGCCTTGTGGATAACTATCAGAAAAAAAGCGAAGCTGTTCTTGAGAACGGGAACCCGTTAAAGGGTGGGAGAGGAGCTGTTCTTGAAAACGGGAACAAGGTAAAGAATGATGAAAAGGCTGTTCTTGAAAACGGGAACCCGTTAAAGGGTAGGAGAGAAGCTGTTCTTGAAAACGGGAACGGTGTAAAGAATGATGAAAAGGTGGTTCTTGAAAACGAAAACAAGGTAAGGACAAGAAGCGAAGAGATGAAGGATAAAGAAAACGCCCTCGCTCTCCCCGTGGCTCTTTTGTCGTTGGCCTTGATCGTTGTCAACGTTGTGTTGCTCTTTGGCCGTCACCTCGTCGCCAACCTCGTCGCCACAATGGTTCTCACAGCCCTCACAGCATGGTTGCTGCGCTCACGCCGCGAAGCTGGCACTACAGGCGTTGAGGCTGCTAAGCAAGAGACCTCCAATCAAAGATCTTCTTCAGCCCCAGCATCTCCCACGCTTCATTTCTGGCAGCGTTTGTCGTCGGCAGGAGCCTATCTGTTGTTGTTAGGCTTATGTTTAGAGTCATACGAGGGAGGCATCCGCAAGGACGACGTGACGTTGAGTTATCTGTTTGTAACCTGTGGATTGGCCTTCTACGCCCTGTTGTTGCTCACCGTCGTGTGCGACCACTGGCATGTGCGTTGGCTGTGTGCTCCTCTTGAGATGGTGGGCAAGAACCCCATGGTGGCATACGTCTCGGCGTCCATGGTCATCATACCTGTGCTCATCCTCACGCAGCTCTACCCTTACATCGACGCCTTGTCGTCACAGCCTCTCACGGGTTTCCTCAAGGGTGTGTTGCTCACAGCGTTGTGCATGGCCCTCACGGCGTGGTTTACACACAAGAGGTGGTTCTGGAAGACGTGAAGGGGATATCGGAATTTTGAATTTTGACTTGTCGGCTTTCAGCTGATGTTGAGTTTTCGAATTTAAAGCCCCACCCCCGCGCCACCTTCGGTGGCTTCCCCTCCCCGTCGGAGAGGGGAGGGATTAGCTTTGTACGCTTTTGGAAGAGCCCCTCTCTCTCTGATGGAGGGAAGGGCTCTTTCTTTAATAGCTTTAAATGTTAAAACATAAGAAAAAGTTCTCTAATCTGTGAACTTTTTATATCTTTGCAAAAACAAAAGAACGGCAATGAAGCTTTTAAAATATAAGATGCTGAAGGACTTTTGGAAGAAACATCCCGATGCCGAAGACCCGCTGTAACGCTGGGCCGAATATGTAGAAAGAAACGAATGGAAAAACCACGCCGACCTGAAGGCGGCTTTCCCGTCAGCTGATTATGTGGGCAATGACAGATATGTTTTCAACATTTCAGGAAACAAATATCGTCTAATAACAATTGTGGTTTTCTATGGCGGCTTCTTACATGTTAGATTTGTTGGCACACATGCAGAATATGATAAAATAAAAAACATTAGAACGATTTAAAGCTATGACAATTAAGGATAAGAAAAAATATGAGGAGGTTGATGCTCGGCTTGAGCAACTGTTGGAGAAAGGCACAGAGTTTGGTGGCATGGACTTGCTCAGCGAGGAAGAGCAGGAAGAGATGAAGGTGCTCAGCGAAGCAGCATACAATTGGGAGTGTGAGGAAGACCCTCATCCATGGAGAGTGAAGCCCTCACTAATAGCTGCAATAAAGGTGGCGTTTAGAAAGAAAGGATATAAACAGAAGGAGGCTGCCGCTGCCATTGGTGTGTCACCAACAACGTTCAGCGACATTTTGCATGGGCGCCGAAGCCTAAGCTTCGATATGGCACGCAACATATACCATGAGCTTGGTGTGCCTGCCAACCTTGTGCTCCAATAAGACAAAAGAACGCTATGCACATCCTGCCTTACCCATCCCCCCGCGCCCTTTCTGCAATCGATCAAGGTCGAGCGAGAAAGGGGAGAGGATAGCTCATTTTCTGCAACAAAACAATTATTCGAACTAAAAAGTGTTGAACTTTACATTTATTCGAACTAAAAAATGTGATATTTCCCACTTTTTCGAACTAAAAAGTGTAGTCGCCATCATTCTCCCCTCTGTTTATAAAGACAACAGAACCGTTTTCCTTGCTTTTCTTCTACGTTTTTTTAAAGACAATAGAGACAATAGGGACAATTTTTTAATTGAAAAAACAATCTAAAACCCTTCCTACGGCGCCAGCCTTTTTTATTCTCAGGTAAAAATTGTCCCTATTGTCTCTATTGTCGTTAAAAAAACGCAAGCCAACAAGTCATGACATGCGCAAATATTTTCATATCATTCATGTCTGCCTTTAATTTTGAACACCTGCAAACAGAGAAAAACAGAGAAAGGCTTGGTGCGTTGTTGAAAAAATTGTACTTTTATCCGCAAAATGTCAGCAAAAACAAAGTTATGAACCTGAAAAGAACAAAACTGCCTTTATTGGCAAAGATCATTGTGGCCATTGTGTTGGGCGTGGTCTTCGGCAACGTCTTTAATGAGACCCTCGTCAGAACGTTTCTTACCTTCAACGGCATCTTCAGCCAGTTTCTGGGTTTTATGATACCGCTGATCATCGTCGGACTGGTGACGCCAGCCATTGCCGACATTGGCAATGGGGCGGGCAAACTGCTCGTCGTCACGGTGGCCCTTGCCTTTGGCGACACCATCATTGCTGGCTTGCTTGCCTACGGCACAGGGTCGGCGCTCTTTCCCCGACTCATTGCCGACACCGCCCCGGTGGCGGTAGACAAGGCCGTGGAGCTGAAACCGTTCTTTGAGGTAGAGATACCCGCCATGCTCAACGTCATGAGTGCGCTCGTGTTCTCGTTTATGGTAGGCCTGGGCATTGCCCACATGCGCAGCCAAGCCTTGCACAAGGTGTTTCAGGAGTTTAAGGACATTGTGGCGGGCGTCATTGCCAAGGTCATCATACCCCTCTTGCCCCTTTACATCTTCGGCATCTTCTTGGGCATGACCCATTCGGGCGAGGCTTACCACATCTTGATGGTCTTCGCACAGATCATCATTGTTATCTTTGTGCTGCATGTGGTCATCCTGCTTTACGAATATCTCATTGCCGGCGGCCTTACCCACAAGAACCCCCTGCGCCTGTTGATAAACATGTTGCCTGCCTATTTCACCGCCCTCGGCACCTCGTCGTCGGCAGCTGCCATACCCGTAACGCTGAGGCAGACGTTGAAAAACGGCGTGAACGACGGCATTGCCGGCTTCACCGTTCCGCTATGCGCCACCATCCACATGACGGGCTCGATGATGAAGATAACCTGTTGCGCCCTCACCATCTGTCTTGTCAACGGCATGCCGTGCAGTCTGCCGCTCTTCCTCCATTTCATCCTTGTCCTGGCCATCTGCATGGTGGCGGCCCCCGGCGTGCCCGGTGGTTGTGTCATGGCAGCCTTGGCGCCCTTAGCCTCGATCTTGGGCTTCGATGCCGACATGCAGGCCCTCATGATTGCCCTCTACATCGCGATGGATAGCTTCGGAACCGCCTGCAACGTTACGGGCGACGGTGCCATCGCCCTCGTGGTGGATAAACTGTTCGCACGGACGCAACGGCCGGAAGAATAGACATTCAACTATAATCAGTGTTTAAGCATATTTATTCAACAGAGTTTGGGGATAAGGCGAAAATCATTCAACCAACCTCAGGCTTAC
>UQTI01000026.1 GCA_900543975.1 uncultured Prevotella sp.
CGACCCCCTGATTAACAGTCAGGTGCTCTAACCAACTGAGCTATTGAAGCATTGTGTGCTATCGTTCTTGATTGCGGTTGCAAAGGTATGAAGTTTTTGCGAAACCACCAAATGTTTTTCAAAAAAAATTAAGCTGAAGGTGCATTTTTTTTGTTTTCCTCTCTTTTTTCTTTTTTTACCCTCCTTTTTCGCCCTTTAAGAACAAAAAAAGAATAAAAAGCAACGCTTTTGGTTGCTTTGTCACCTTATTATATTACTTTTGCAGAGGATAAATTTAAAGGTAAAAAGGTAAAAAAGTAAAAAGGTAAAAAATGGCTGATGCCGATTTAAGGGAAAAGTGAAAAACGAAAAGTGAAAAATCGTTTTAAAGGTAAAAAGGTAAAAAGTAAAAAAATAAAAAAGAAAACAAAGATAAAAGATATGAGAAAACTTTTTTTGTTCGCAACGATGCTCCTCTCGCTGCCCTTGTGGGCGCAGAACGGCAAAGACCACAACTTTGATGTGGCAAAAAGCATGGACGTGTTCAACGCCATATACAAGAATCTCGATTTCATGTATGTGGACACGCTCAACGCCACCGATGTGGTGGGCACAGCCATCAATGCCATGCTCGACAGTCTGGACCCTTACACCACCTACTATCCTGAAGACAAGCAGGCTGAGTATAAGGAGATGATGACGGGCAAGTATGCTGGCGTTGGAGCGGTCATAAGCTACAACTTCAAGCTGAAGCGAGTGGTGATAAACGAACCCTATGAGGGCATGCCGGCTGCCGAGGCTGGACTGCGCAAGGGCGACATCATCCTCAGCATCGACGGCGAGGACATGACAAAGCAGACGAACCAGTATGTCAGCGACCACCTGCGCGGCGATGCCGGCACAACGCTCGAACTGAAGGTGCTGCGCCCCACAACAGGCAAGAAGCTCACGATGAAGATCACGCGTAAGGCCATTCAGATGCCGTACCTGCCCTATTATGGCTTGCAGCCGGGCAACATTGGCTACATCAACTACACCCAGTTTATCGACGGCTCGTCGAAAGATTTCCGCCGTGCCTTCCTCGATCTCAAGCAGAAGGGTGCAAAGAAGCTCATCATCGACCTCAGAAGCAACGGTGGCGGCAATGTGCAAGACGCCATCTCTATCTTGAACATGTTCCTGCCCAAGGGCAAGACGCTGCTCACGATGAAGGGTAAGATAAAGAGTGCCAACCAGACGTTCGCAACAACGGTGGAGCCGATAGACACGGTCATGCCCATCGTGGTGATGGTGAACGGACAGACGGCCAGCGCAAGCGAGATCACGAGTGGAGCGCTGCAAGACTTTGACCGCGCCGTGGTGCTCGGAACACGAACCTACGGAAAGGGTCTGGTGCAGGTGCCTAACGTGCCGCTGCCTTATAACGGAAAGCTGAAGCTCACAACAGCAAAATATTACATTCCGAGCGGACGATGCATACAGGCCATCAACTATAAGCACTCGAAGGGTGGATACACAGAGCATGTGCCCGACTCGCTCACCCGCATTTTCCACACAGCGGCAGGACGTGAGGTGCGCGACGGCGGTGGCATTAAGCCCGACGTGGTGGTGGAGGCCGACTCGCTGCCTAACATAGCGCTCTACCTGGAGCGTGTGGACACGACAAGCGTGCTGCTCAACTATGAGGTGGAATATCTGAAGAACCACCCAACGGTGGCAAAGCCGTCAGAGTTTGAGTTTACCGACGCCGACTATGCCTTGCTTAAGAAGCACATCATCGAGAGCGGCTTCACCTATGACCGCGTGAGCGACAAATATCTGAAAGACCTGGAGCGCATGGCGCGTTTCGAAGGCTATTATGATGACGCGAAAGCCGAGTTTGAGGCGCTGGAAAAGAAGCTCAACCACAACCTCGACAAGGAGCTCGACTGGCCATACAACAAAGAGCACATCAAGCAGATGGTTGCTCTCGACCTCATGTCGGTCTATTATTATCAGAAAGGTGCCATTGAGCACAGCTTGCGCTACGACCCGCAATATAAGGAGGCGGTAAGACTGCTCAACGCGCAAGACGAGTATGAGGCTATATTGAAGGGAACGAAGCTCGCGGAAAAAGACAACAATAAGAAGGAAAAGAAATAACCACAGCTTGCATTTCTAAACTCTGGTTATATAAAAGTGGGAGAAGAAAAATGGGGAAAAGCATTCATCGTTAAATGCTTTTCCCCATTATTGTTCCTGCCTGAACAGCGAGCAGGCCGATGAACAGACTGGCTGAGGCATAGAGGGCGGCGAGCACGAAATGGTCGCCACGCATGAGAGCAAGACCCTCGTTGCAGAAGGTTGAGAAGGTGGTGAAGCCTCCGCAGAAGCCAACGGTGAGGAAGATCTTCATGCCATCGCCCAAACCTTCATGGCGGGCTGCAAAACCGTAGACAAGACCTATAAGCAAGCACCCGACAATGTTTACCGCCATTGTTGGCAGAGGAAAGGGCGTGCTGACGTGTTCCTGAACCAGACGCGACACGACAAAACGTGCGGCGGAGCCTAAGGCCCCGCCGAGCGCTACATAAAGAACCGATTGGATCATTGTTTTTCTTTCTTATTTCTTTATTCTTTAAATCTTATTGGAACACGCTTCCTGTTGTGAACACACCTTCGGGCTTTTTCTGGGGGGTCAAAGATATTCGCCAAAGTCGCACAGGCGCATGTCGCCCTTGTTGAGGAAGGTGTCGTGGAAGGCGAGGGCAGCACGCATCGATTGTGGCTCATGGCCTTGTGGTGCTATGCGCAGATACTCGCGCAGCAGAGGCTTGTAGTCGGGGTGGGCACAGTGTTCAATGACCTCTTGTGCACGTCGCATAGGCCCTTTGCCGCGCAGGTCGGCCACGCCTTGCTCGGTGACGATGATGTCGACATCGTGCTCCGTTGAGTCGACATGGCAGCACATAGGCACAATGGCGCTGATCTTGCCGCCTTTGGCTGTGGACGGGGTGTAGAAGATGCTTATGGAGCCGTTGCGCTCATAGTCGCATGAGCCTCCGATGCCGTTCATCAGACTTGAGCCGCAGATGTGGCTTGAGTTCTCGTTGCCATAGAGGTCACACTCCAAGGCGGTGTTCATGGCGATGACACCGAAGCGGCGAATGAGCTCGGGCGCGTTTGACAGTTCGCTGGGGCGCAGGGTGAGATGACGGCTGAAGAAGTCGATGTTGTCGTAGACGTGCTGTATGCACTCGTTGGTGCAGGTCATGGCGGCTGCCGATGCCTGTGAGATCTTGCCGTTCTCGATCAGCTCGATCACCGCATCTTGCACGACCTCGCTAAACACCTCCATGGGCGGCAAGCCCTCGCAGCGGCCAATGGCTTTGAGCACGGCGTTGCCCGTGGTGCCCACGCCGCTCTGTATGGGGAACATTGTTGATGGTATGTGGCCCGCTTTCATGTCGCGCAGGAAGAAGTCGACAACGTTCTGTCCTATGCGTGTCGTCTCCTCGTTTGGGTCAACGAAGGCGCGTGCCTCTTCAGGTATGTTGCAGTCTACGACGCCCACAATCTTCTTGGGGTCAATCTCAACGTAGTTGGTGCCTATGCGCTGTCCCACCGAGAGCAGAGGGATGGGCTGGCGGTTTGGATATTCGTCACACTCGTAGACATCGTGCAGGAACTTTGAGTCGGGACTGTGGAAATGGTTCACCTCTATCAGTATGTGCTTGGCCAGGCGCACGATGGTGGGCACGATGCCGCCCGCCGTGGTGAGGTATGCCTTGCACATGGCGTCGCCCTCCTCAAGGCTGCTCACCTCTATGATGGCCCATTGCAGCTCGCCGTAGAAGCCACGGCGCAGACGTTCAGCCACATGTCCGAGGTGCATGTCCTCATAGTCGATCTCGCCGAGGTTGGTGTGTATGCGGAAGTCCTTGTTTGTAGAGAACGGTCCGCGAAACTTTATCGCATGGATGTTGGCCATGTCGCCTTCCAGACTCTGGCAGCCCGACGCACCCGTCACTATTCCCACCTGAAAGGGTTGTCCGTCGGCATGTAGTGCCTTCGCCTTCTTGGCCACCTCTCTGATGATGGCCTTGGGAATGCCGTTGGGTGTGAATCCACTGAATCCGATGTTGTCGTCATTCTTGATTAGCGCTGCCGCTTCGGCAGCCGTCAAACGTGTGTATGCCATACTCGTTAGATTGTTTTTGTTATTTTTTAGTAGTGATGGTAAATTGTCTGCTGCAAAGGTAATGGAAAAAGGAGATAACGCAAAGGGAAAAGGGAGAAAAAAGAAGCACCGACACAAAGCTCTCGCTCTTGCCACATTAAGGGGCATTTAAAGAAGCCATAAACACCTCATAGTTCTCAAAGGTGCCTGCCTTTTTTTACCCTTTTACCCTTTTACCTTTTTACTTTTTTACCTTTAAAATTACTTTTCACTAAAAATAACCTGCACCATGACCTGTCCCACACCCATCAGCGTGTTGCGGTCGATGTGTTGCATGTCGTCGACGACGGTGTGCCATGTTGGACCGAAGCTGCTCTGCTGACAGTCGGGATAGTAAGGAATGATGTCGATGGTGGGTATGTTGGCCTTCTGGTTCAAAGGCACATGGTCGTCGGTGATCATGCCTCCCTCGCTTTTTGGGAACATGCTCTCGTAGCCAGCCTGACGGGCTGCACGCCACACCTTTTTCACGATCTCGGGGGCATATTGCTTGCTCACACCCTCCTGGTAGAAACGCGCACCCTGACCACCAACCATGTCGAGGAGTATGCCGTAGCGCACATCATAGTTCTTCGGCAGGTTCTCAGCAAAATATTGAGCGCCGAGCGCCCATGTGTCGCCGTTGTCTGCCACGTCGGCCCACTGAGGCGTGCCCCAGTCTTCGGCATCGAAGCACACGAAGTCGACACCCACGTTCACCGTGCTGTCGTTCTGCATCAGTCGGGCAAGCTCCAACATCACAGCCACGCCGCTCGCGCCATCGTTGGCAGCCATCACGGGCTTGCGCCAGTTGGTAGAGTCGGGGTCGTTGTCTGCCCATGGGCGACTGTCATAGTGGGCGCACACCAACAGGCGTGTTGTCACCTCAGGTTTGGTGCGGGCTATGATGTTCTGGCTCTTCAGTATGGTGCCGTCCCAACCTTTCAGGTCGGCGTTCTGTGTGGTCACCTCGCAGCCAAACTGCTTAAACTTGTTGACGATCCATTGCGCACACTTGTCGTGTGCCTCGCTGTTCATCGTTCGCGGACCAAACAGACACTGCTGCTCACAGTAGGCGTAGGCAGAGTCGGCGTTGAACGTCGGTCCCACAAGGGCCACCGTCTCGTCGCCCGCTGTGCTGTCTTTCTTGGTGCTCTTGCAAGAGCTTATGGTTGCTGCCATGACGATGGCTGCACAAAAATACAGAAAAATTTTTTTCATTGTTGTTGATGTTGTTGTGGAAAACCTTGTAAGGGTCTTTATCCTCTTGTCGGGTTTATCTTACGTCTTGCACCTCACGCATGACGCGCAACCAGTTGCCGCCCCATATCTTCTTTATGTCCTCTTCAGAGAACTCGTTTATGAGAAGCTCGCGTGTGAAGTTGAGCATGTCGCTGCTGTCGGCAAGGCCAGGTATGCCGCCGTCGCCGTCGAAGTCGGTACCCAGACCCACATGGTCTATGCCCATCACCTCTACGGCATGGCGCAGGTGCTCCATGAAATCTTGAATCGTCGCCTCGCTGGTTTCTGAGAGGAAGCCATGATAGGCTGTTACCTGCATGACGCCACCTTTCTGTGCGAGACATCTCATCTGGTCGTCGGTGAGGTTGCGCGGATGGTCGCAGAGGGCGCGGCAGCTGGAGTGGGAGCATACTATAGGCTTGTCACTCAGTTCCAGCGCATCGTAGAACGAGCTCTCGGCGGCATGACTGAGGTCTACCATGATGCCGAGCTTGTTCATGCGTGCAATCACCTCACGGCCGAAGGGGCTCACGCCGCCCCATGTCTGTGTGCCGCGTGCCGAGTCGCAGATGTCGTTGTCGCCGTTGTGGCACAGGGTGGTGTAGACGATGCCTCGCTTGGCAAAATGGTCAATGTTGTCGAGCGAGTGGTCAAAGGCCTGTCCGTTCTCTATGCCCAGCATTATGGTGTGCTTGCCCGCCTTCTTGTTGGCGAGCAATTCGTCGGGTGTGCGTGCCAGTGCCAGATCGGCGGAGTGGGCATCGACAATGTCTTGAATCTTGTCGAAAATGAGGTCGGCATACTCTTTCGGACCCTCCACGGGGAAGGGCGCAATCTCCTTGAACGTCTTGCCGTCCTTGGGCTGCTCAAGATACGAGACCATCGTAACAGCCGTCTGCCGTCCCTCGTGCATCTTGTGCAGGTCAACGAGAATGCGCTCGTCGCGCGTTCCGAAGTCGACACCTTGCGGGAAGAACATCGGCGTGTCGCAATGAGAGTCGAGGGTTATGATGTCGCGGTGTATCTCCTTCGCCTTGGCGTGCAGCTGGGCTTCAGCCACGAGCCAGCGGAAGAGGGGCAGACCGTCGTCGCCCATCCATTCGGGATGCCACTGCACGGCAAAGACCGGCTTCTGCTCCTTCATGCTCTCCACGGCCTCAATGATGCCGTCGGGTGCCACCGCCGACACCTGCAGGTGCGGTCCGGGGTTGTCGATGGCTTGGTGGTGGAACGAGTTGACGTAGAGCGAACAGTCTTCCATGTAGGTCTCTATCATGCTGCCCATCTCCAGCTCCACCTTGTGTGTGGGCTCCGAGCGGTCAGCGTCTTGCGAGTGTTTCAGCACCCCTTCGAGCGAGTTGATGTCCTGGCACACATGTCCGCCAAGGGCTGTGACCAGCGTCTGCATGCCGCGGCAGATGCCGAAGATAGGCACGCAGCGGTTATAGGCGAGACGTGTGATGAGCAGCTCTGCCTCGTCGCGATAGCTGTTGATGTGGTGCAGCTGTGGCGAGGGCTGCTCGTTCTGCCACAAGGGGTTGATGTCGGCCCCGCCGCTAAGGATGAGTCCGTCGATGGCGTTGAGCGTGTTTATAATGACGTTAACGTCGTTGACGGGCGGAATGAGCATAGGCACGCCGCCAGCCTTCACCACCTGTTCATAATATTTCTCTCGCAGCGTGGCGTCCATGCCCTCGTGGTTGGTCGTTATGCCAATGACGGGAGCTTCCTCTGCTTCGGGAAACTTGCTGTATATCTCTTTAAGTCGATTCTTAAGATTGAATTTACACATCGCAAAACCAGTTGTTTGTTACACGTTATAAAACAAAAATCCCCGTCCCGTGCCGCGTTGCACACATATATATGGCTTTCTTCTGAAGACAAGCTTCAAACAGCGTTTCCTTTCTTTAAAGCTGTTTAACAACGCTTCCCTCTTGAAGAAAAGCTTCTTACAACGCTTTCAGACGAAAAGCTGTTACATATATAAAAGTGCAACGTTCCTACAGGTAAGGGGATTATGTCATGCGGCTCCTGTCTTGAGCCTCAAACCGTTGTCTTTGGTTTAGAACCTTAAAACCTTGAGCCATGGCTCGTTGATTTTATTATCTTATTCTTCTGTGTGAACAGGAATCTCTCTCTTTATGCTCTGCTCAAGCGAGATGAGTGTCTCGGTAGAAACCACGCCGGGTATGCCCTGCATCTTGTTGTTGAGCAGGTCCATGAGCTGTTCGTTGTCCTGGGCATAGAGCTTCACAAGCATGGTGTAAGGGCCGGTGGTGAAATGACATTCCACAATCTCGGGAATGGTGAGCAGACGCTTAACGACATCCTTGTACATGCTGCCGCGCTCAAGGTTAAGACCCACATAGGTGCAGGTCGAATAACCCAAGCTCTTGGGGTTTACATCAAATCCGCTGCCTGTGATGATGCCGTCTTCCATAAGACGCTGCACACGCTGGTGTATGGCAGCACGCGACACTCCACACTCGGCGGCTACATCTTTAAAAGGTATACGCGCGTTTTTGGAGAGGATGCTGAGAATCTTCTTGTCCAAATTATCAATTTTGTCCATTAATCAACAGTTTAAGTTTTTTCTATTTACGGTTACAAATTGTTAGCAAAATTAGCGATTATAAATGACATAGCCAACATTTTGTCAAAAAATTTTGCTGATAATTTTCTTTTTGACTAATTTTAGCGTTGAAACGATGAAAAACATGAGGCTAACGGCATCGTTATGGTGACGTTTGGGGCGCTTTGAATGGTAAAAAATCGGTTAATGATAAAAGAACATTTGCTTGGAAGAAGGTTTATTCGGAAAAAAATGAGTAAGTTTGCATAAACAAAATAAAAACAAACGTGATGACAGACGATTTCGATATAAGACAAGAGGGCACGACCTCAAAGGAGAAAGACTTTGAGAACGCTCTGCGACCATTGCGCTTTGGCGACTTCAGCGGACAGCCGAAGGTGGTGGAAAACCTGGAGGTGTTTGTGGAGGCGGCAAAATATCGTGGAGAGCCGCTCGACCACACGCTCTTGCATGGACCTCCGGGTCTGGGCAAGACAACGCTCAGCAACATCATTGCAAACGAGCTGGGCGTGGGCTTCAAGATAACGAGCGGACCGGTGCTCGACAAGCCCGGCGACCTGGCGGGCATTCTGACCTCGCTGGAACCGCGCGACGTGCTCTTCATTGACGAGATTCACCGCCTGTCGCCTGTGGTGGAGGAGTATCTCTACTCGGCGATGGAAGACTACCGCATAGACATCATGATCGACAAGGGTCCGTCGGCACGGTCAATACAGATCGACCTTAACCCGTTCACGCTTGTGGGAGCAACCACGCGCAGCGGACTGCTCACGGCTCCCTTGCGTGCTCGTTTCGGCATAAACCTGCACCTCGAATATTATGACCCTGCCACGCTCACGCGCATCATCAAACGCTCGGCAGCGATCCTGAACGTGCCCATTGATGACGATGCGGCACTGGAGATCTCGCGCCGTTCACGCGGCACGCCTCGTATCGCCAACGCTCTGCTGCGTCGCGTGCGCGACTTTGCCCAGGTCAAGGGCAGCGGACGCATAAACACCGAGATAGCCAACATAGCGCTCAGTTCGCTCAACATCGACCAGTATGGTCTTGACGAGATCGACAACAAGATCTTGCTTACCATCATCGACAAGTTTCGCGGCGGTCCTGTGGGCGTGTCTACCATCGCCACCGCCATCGGCGAGGATGCAGGCACCGTGGAGGAGGTGTATGAGCCTTACCTCATCATGGAGGGCTTCATAAAGCGCACGCCACGCGGACGTGTCGTCACCCCGCTTGCCTACAAGCATCTGGGCCGCAACATGTATGACAGCGATGTGGCGACCCCAGGGTTGTTCGATTGAGATTTCAAGACATATAAAAAGAGCCCCCTACGGCAATCTGTCGTAGGGGGCTTTCCTTATTATAAAGGCTTTCCTTATTATAAAGTTTTCTCCTTTTTTTACATTACTTGTTCACGCTGATCTTCATGCTCTGGCTCTTGCCGTTCTTGGTGGCCTTCACAACATAAACGCCGCTCTTGAGGTTGGCGGTGCTGATGTTGCCTTCGGCAGAGAAGAAGCCTGAGCCTACTTTGACGCCATCAACGGTGAAGAGGTCATAGGCAGCGCCCGACATGTCGGCGACGGGCTGGTTGATGCCTGTTGCGTCTGTTTTGAGGTAGAGCATAATAGACGGAGCACGACCAACCTCTTCATTGTCAACATAGCCAGTCTTTGACCAGTCGAAGGCGGTGATGTCAAGACCCTGCGAGTACCATATATAAGCACCCTTTTTGGCGCCTCTGTTGTATGACGCATACCAGAAGAAATTGTAGTAGTTCTCAAGCGACTCAGAAACGGTGAGCACCGCGAGGTTCTTGCCGGCCTGATATTTGAACGGCTTCTGAAGGGCTATGGTGAGCTCGTCGCTCTTCTTTGCAGGCACGTTCAGCGGACCTTCATAAACCAGAGTGTATTCGGTCTCGGGAATCCATTTTGTGTTCTCCTCAAGGTCGGTGTTGGCCATGTAGACCTTCACGTTCACGCCTTTCACGTCGACAGAAGGACCCTCGTTCTCGTACATCCATGCTATGCGGTCAATGCGTGCGTCGGTGTTGCCGACCTCCTTGGCGCTGTAGACGGTCTGTGCGGCGCCATACTCGGTGTTGAGGCAGAAGGGAGCGTACCATCCGCTTGTTGTAGGACTTGTGGGGATGGGCACGAGCGAGCCGTCATAGTCGGCGCGTGGCTGTATGGTCAGCGCATCGCTGATGTTGTTGTCGAGGTTCTCGTCGCCCTGGAACGTGACAATCTTTCCGTAGATAGCCATCTCGGCAGTGGGCTTCCATTCCAAATCCACGATGGCGCGTTCGCCGAATGCCAACTTCTTGGTGTAGTTCTTCTTGACAAGCTCATTGCCCTCAGCGTCCACGAGCATGGCGTTGAAGGCATATTCTGTTGTCTGACCTTGGTTCTCCACTACCAGCTGATAGATGGTGGGCTTGCCGACGAAGGGACGTGCCGGACCGTTGAGAGAAACGACAGCGAGGTCGCGGTTGTTGGCCTCCTTGATGCTCAGACCATAGAGGTCAAGCAGGTGAGAGTTTTGCTCAGATGTGGCATGGAGAGCAATGCTGAACACGCCTGTCTCCTTGGCTGTGAACACAAAGGTGTGGCTCTTGACCTGCTGTGTGGCAGCCAGGTCCATCTTGTTGAGTTCCTGAACAGGAGCGTTGTAGTTGAGATCCTTGAGCAGGTAGAAGTCGATGTGGTTAGGACCGAAGCTCTGAGAGTTGACGGTCACAGCATATTTCTTTCCAGCCTCGAAGGGCAGGTAATAAGAGATGAGCCAGTCGTCAGACTGCTTAAGGTTGCTGCCCTGATGGCTTATTGTGCGCACCTTGTCCTCCTCGTTCTCGTTATATTCTTTTGTTGACCAGAGCCATCCGAATTTGTCGCCGTCGGCATCGACCATGGTCCACGACTGAGCGCAGGTGTTGAAGTCGTAAATTGCAGGAATGTTGTCGGTAGGACCGAGCACCACGTCCTCTGTTTTTGTTGCCTCGCTCTCAGCATCGGCGTTTACAGCCTTTACCGAGTAGCTGTAGATGAGCGCCTTTGTTATGTCGGCATCGGTAACCTGTGTGGCCTTTGTCTTCTCGGCGATGACCTTGTTGTCGGGCATACGTGTCACGGTGTATGTGAGCGAAGAGTGGTCCACAAAGCCCTCGTGTGTGCCGAGCTCGTCGATGTCCCAGCTCAGGGTCACCTTCTGGTTTGTTTCCTTGGTGAGCTTAAGGTTCTTTGGAGCCTTGGGTGTGTCGTGTCCCACAAAGGTGGTTGCCTTTGCCTCTGCACCCCTGCCGTCGCGGTCGTTGGTGGTGTAGGCATATACGGCGTATGTGTATCTGCGGCTCTCTGTCATGGTTTCGTCCACCCATGTCATGGCCTGTCCGGGCTTCACGTCGGTGAATGTCTTCACCGGCTTCTTGCTGTGGTTACGGTAAATCTCCACCTTAGAGATGTTGGCGAGGTCCTCGCCGCCATAGGTCTTTGACGGGTTTGTCCAAGCCACGGTAGCCTTCAATGCGCCCTTGGCATCAGCCAGCACGTTAAGGTTCTGCACGGCAGCGGGTGCTGCGGACTTTGCGGCAGAGAAGGGTATGTAGAGACCTGCCACCTGAGGCGCTGAGCCGAGTTTGCCGACGAGGTCGAGACGCTTGTTCTCGAGATCCACCTTTGTTATGAAGTCGGTCTGGTAAGTGGTTCCGTTGATCTCGGTCATGCCGTTGCCGATCCAGTAGAGAGTGCCATTGTCGTGGTCAAACTCCATGGTCTGGAAATACTGTGGAACCATGCCTGTTCCGAACAGCTGCTCTGCTGTGGCATTCTCCTTGTTTATCTTGCACACGTTGCCGTAGCGGTCCACGCCGTAGAGCTGTCCGTCGTAGGTGCAGGCGAGGGTGTAATAGACCTCATCCAGGTCACCCACCTTGATAGCGCGGCCCGTCTGGTGCTGTGTGTCGAAGACAAGCAGCTCCGACTTCTGGATGCTTTTGTCGTAAGAGATGGCATAGAGCGTGCCTGTGCTGTAGTCGTAGGTCATGTCGTAGATGATAGAGGCAGAGTTGATGATATCACCCCACACCTCATACTCATCGTTGTCGACGTCGTAGCGCAGCAGGTCGGTGGGTACCGTCTGTTTGCTGCCGTCTGTCTGCGACGTGATGTTGGCGGCACGAGCCACGAAATAATAACCGTCGGCGTAGGCACCTGCTGTAACGAGGTTTGTGGCATCGCCGAAGAAGCGCTTAAACTCGAATGTTCCCTTGTCTTGCAAGGGGAAACTCACGAACGAGTTGGGTATGCGCACCTGTTCCTCGTCATAGCATAACATGCCATAGGCTGTCTTTGCCTGTGCCTGTGCCTGTAGCGCTGTGGCCACGAAGGCAACAAGCAGCGTTAGTGTACGAAGACACTTTGTGAAGTAGTTGTTTGTCATTATTTTTTTTCTTTAGTGTAATTCCAAATAGAAAGAATTATTGTCTGTATTTTACGGTTTGTGACCATTTTTTATCTTCCAAACGTTTTTTCTTCCAATGTCAGATCTTCTAAATATCTTATAATTGCAGAATTGATTTGCTCAAATGCCCAAAGGCTCGAATTCCTCTCGAATGTTCGAATTTTTCAAAAGTTCGAATTGTTCGAATGCTCAAATTGCTCAATGCTCGAAAGCTCGAATTGCTTAATGCTCAAATTGCTCAAATGCTCGAATTGCTCAATGCTCAAAGCCCCCAAGAAAATGCTCAAAAAGCCCTGTGCCTTGTAAAAAATCAAAATTCAAAAATTCAAAATTGCGGCAAAGCCGCAACAATTCAAAATTCAAAATTCAAAAATCAAAAATCATCCCATCACCTTCTCCACCTCGTCAATGTTTCTGTCGAACGGTCCGCTATGTTCGAGCTTCAGCGTACACATGGCGGCAGCAAACTTGCCAGCCTCTGTTATGCTCTCGCCCTGTGAGCGGCAGTAGAGGTAGCCGGCCGAGTAGGTGTCGCCGCAGCCTGTAGCATCTACAATCTCGTGTGGTGCGTAGGCCGGAATCTCGTAGAAATGGCCGTCGACAAGAATGAGCGAGCCATAGCTTCCCAGCGTCACCACAGCCTCTTTCACGCCCCAGATGGCGAGCTGGCGGGCAGCGTCGTGAGGCTCCGGACAGCCTGTGATGACCTCCATCTCGTGCTCGTTGACCTTCAGGATGTCGGTGTAAGCCAGGATGTCGCATTTGCCAGCCCAGTCGATGGGGAAGACATCCTCCCCGCGCACCTCGCGTAGGTAGCCCTGTGCGTCGATAGATATGCGTCCCTTCTGTGCGAGACATTTCACCACCTCGGGTGAGAAGTCGTCGGCAAGGAGCGAGCCAAGATGATAGATCTTTGCGTCGAGCTGTTGCACCTCTTCCACGGTGAACGGGTCGGCCTTTGCTCTGACCTTCTGCGTGCGGTCGTTCTGGTCCTCGCCATAGATGTTCTCGAAGAACACCGACTTGCGGCTGAGCCATGTGCGCACGTCAATGCCTGCATTGCGCATCTTTTCAACCACATGCATCTCATCGGCTCCGAGCTTGGTGGCCAACTCAAAAGACACCTTGTTGGGGAGGTGACTGAAGGCGTAAGCAAAATAGAATGAGGTGCCGCCCGCCATGTAGACGGTCTGACGTGGTGTGACAATCTTGTCTTTGGTGATGTGTCCAATGCAGCAAATATCTTTCATCGTGTTGAATTGTGTCGCTTATATTTTAGTGTGAATGGGTGAGTTTTTATGTCGCGCGCATCATGCGTGTTAGACGTGCAAAGGTAATTATTTTTATTGACAAAGCACAAATTTGAACCCCCAATTGTCATTTTTTCACAATAAAAAGAAAAAAAACGACATTTTTTGAGTAAGTTTGCAAATAAAAAGCAAAAAGATTGTGATGACAGAAAACAAGAAAAACGTTCTGCTCGTGTGCGACATGCCGGGTTATGGCAAGGTGGCCACAGCGGTCATGATTCCCATCCTCTCTTATATGGGACATCCTACCTATAACATTCCCACCATGCTCATTTCCAATACGTTCGAGTATGGTCGTTTTGAGCAGTTGGAGACCACCGACTACATCGTTGGCACCCTGAAGACCTGGAAGAAGCTCGGCTTCAAGTTTGATGCCGTGGCAACAGGCTACATGCCGTCGGAGCGTCAGGCCGAGGTGGTGTCACAGTTCTGCCGCGAGCAAGCCAAGAAGGGTGCTCTGGTGTTTGTGGACCCTGTGATGGGCGACGAGGGTCAGCTCTACAACGGCGTGGGCAAGGCAGCTGTAAAGGCCATGCGCGAGATGGTGAGCGTGGCCGATGTGACCTATCCCAACCACACCGAGGCGTGTCTGCTCACCGACCAGCCTTATCATGCCGAGGGCGTGTCGCGTGACGAGGCAAAGGCGCTGATCGATGGTGTGAGAGAGATAGGAGCCAAGTCGGTGGTGATAACAAGCATCCTTGTTGAGGGCCGTCCCTCGGTGGTGGGCTACAGCCACATGAACAGCACCTATTTTGAGCTGCCGTTCAGCGAGATACCTGTCCATTTCCCCGGCACAGGCGACATCTTCTCTGCCGTGCTCATTGGTCACATGCTTGATGGCCTGACGCTTGCGCAGTCGACCCAGAAAGCCATGGACTCGGTGTATAACCTCATCGACAAGAACCGCGACAACGAAGACAAAAACTGCGGGATACCTATTGAGCGGGATCTGGGGGAAATCGTTTAAACCGTTCCCTGAAACCTTCCGTCGCTGTTGATGACGCCTTCCACGCCTTCTTTCACAGCCTCGAAATAAGGATATTCGTCGCGCAGCGAAATGTCGTCATACTCGAAGGGAGCGACCACGGTGTCGTTGCCGTCGGGCATGACCAGCCCCATCTTGCCGTTCTTCTGTGCTATGACGGGGAGCGACTTGAGGTCGTCGACATACACATAGCAGGTGCGCAGGAAATCGTAGACGGGGTGGAGCAAGATGTTGCCCTTATAGTCTTTCATGCCGAAATGGCCGTCTTGCTCAAAGACCTCGTGAAACTGTAGATACTTGTCTTTTATCCTGTTCAGATAGAACACCATCTTGCGCTTGTCGTTGACCAGATGCACAAGATAGGCGAACGTGTCGCAATAGTTGGCCATGGAGCGTGCGAGCACGATCTTGAAATCGAGACCGCTGATGGCCTTGCGGTTAAGGTCAATATATTTGGCTATCACCTCCTCTTTCTGTTCTACCGTCATCCCGGCCATGCTCTCCTCAAACTTGAGCATGATCTGCTTGCTGCCTTTCATCGCCTTGATGTAACGGTGAATCTGGCGTGCCATCTCGTCGCACACAAACTTGTCTATGCGTGCCACCTCTATTTCGTCCTGATATGTGGATTCGAAATTTTCCTGTGTAATTTTGTTTTCCTTTTCCATAGCGTCAATGTCTATATATTATGTTTATATAGGCGCGGGAGATTGCCAGCACCCCACTTTTGTTTTGCCCAAAGTTACGGTTTTTTAGTGATACAACAAACAAAAGCGCCAACTTTTTAATCTTCGCCACGCCATTTGCCTGCTGTGTGGGCAAACATCGGAAAAAACGGACGGCGGCGGCTTGTAAACCAAAAAATCGGGCCACGCGAAACAGATGTTACGATTTTTATTGTTACCTTTGCATAACCTAAGCTGCATCTCGGCTAAAGGTTCAAGCAAGCTTGACCTTTAGCTCTCGATTTGCATTAGCTTTGCAAAAGAACAATCTCAACAGACAATATGAAAAAGCATTTTATTACACTAATTCTCTGCTGCATGGCCATGATAGCCAACGCACAGATCCAGAGACCGAAACTTGTGGTGGGCATAATCTTTGACCAGATGCGCTGGGACTATCTCACCTATTATTACGACCAGTTTGGCGAGGGCGGCTTCAAGCGTCTCATGAACGAGGGCTTCAGTTGCGACAACCAGATGATCAACTATCTGCCCACCGTCACAGCCATTGGCCACACGAGCAATTATACAGGCTCGGTGCCCGCCTTCCACGGCATCGCCGGCAACAACTTTTATGTCAACGGCAAGCAGGTGTCAAGCTGCGAGGACCACAGCGTGAAGACGGTTGGAGCAAAGGGTAAAACCGGTGAGGCTTCCCCCGTTCATCTCCTCTCGACAACCATCGGCGACCAGCTGAAGATGGCTACCGACCAGAAAGCTAAGGTGGTGGGCGTGGCGCTGAAAGACCGTGCCGCCATTCTGCCCGCAGGACATACTGCCGACGCTGCCTACTGGTACGACAAACCTTCGGGATGCTTCGTCACCAGCACCTATTATATGGAAAAGTTGCCCGACTGGATGCAGAAATTCAATAAGGAGAACGCCGTGCCGGGTAAGGAACTTAAGGTCAGCAGCGACGGCGTGACCGCCACGTTCAACCTCGCCAAGGCCATTCTGAAGAACGAGCAGATGGGCAAGCACGATGTCACCGACATGTTGTGCGTGAGCATCTCAAGCACCGACGCCGTAGGCCACCAGTATGGCACACGTGGCAAGGAGAACCAGGACGTCTACATGCGCTCAGACAAGGAGCTTGCTGCATTCCTCACAGCTCTCGACGAGCAGGTGGGCAAGGGCAACTATCTGGTGGTGATGACCGCCGACCATGGTGGTGCCCATAACCCCAACCTTCTGAAGAAACACAAAATCCCCGCTGGCGGATGGGACGGCAAGGGTGCCATGAAGAAAGCCAACGAGGAGCTGGCAAAGCAGTTTGGCGTGCAGGGCAACCTCATCAAGGACATGCTTAACAACTTCTTTTATCTTGACCGTGAGCTCATTGAGGCCAACAAGCTCTCTTGGGACGACGTGAAGGCTGCTGCCGTCAAGGAGCTGAAGAAAGATCCCGAGGCACAGTATGTTGTCGACATGGAGAACATAGCAACAAGCAACATGCCCGAGTTCTTGCGCGAGCGTGCCTTGAACTCCTACTACCCCGGCCGCACAGGCGAGATAATGTTCGTCACGCATCCTCAGGTGTTTACATGGCGCTTCGGCGACGATTATATCGGCACGACCCACGGCGCATGGAACCCCTACGACGCTCACATCCCCTTGCTGTTCATGGGATGGAAGATCGGTCACGGCAACACCTACCAGCCCACCAAGATTGTGGACATGGCAGCCACAGTGTGCGCACTGCTCAACATCCAGATGCCTAACGCGTGCATCGGCACAGCCATTCTGCCTGTGCTGGAGTCGACAAAGAAATAGGTCCAAGACACACACACACTTACGGGCGTCCTCGCTGGGGCGCCTGTTTTTGTTTTTTGATGGTTTCAGGTGTTTAATAACAAAACAAAAGGTCAATAAGAACGATGAGTAACGGTAAAAACAGAGAGGCAGCCGAAAAAGGCTGTTTCAACAACTGGCTGCACGACATGACAGGAGCAGAGGGTGGGGGGCAGACCGGCCAGTCGCCCCGCGCTCTCGCCTTCGTTGCCGCACGCCGCGTGGTTGCTTATGTGGAGCAGCATCCGGAGCTGACTGCGGGCGAGGTGTGCGGCAAGATGTATGGCGTGCTCGTTGTTGAGGCCCCTGGCGGATGCCTTGCTTTCCTTGCTGCCCACTCGGGTCTGCTCGGTGGGCGTAACGACTGGCCGTTCTTCGTGCCGCCCGTCTTCGATGCGCAGCAGCCCGATGGCCATTTCAAGACCAAGGAGCGCGAGATCAGCGGCATGAACCGCCGCATAGCAGAGCTCATGCAACGCCCGCAGCTCTTCGAGGCACGGCAGCGTCTTGAGCAAGTGCGCCAACAGACCGACAGGGTGATAGCCCGGGAGCGCGAGGAGGTGAAGGCACGCAAGGTGCGGCGCGACACCATGCGTCGTGAGCAGCTGCAGATGGACGATGCCACGAAGGCCATGCTCATACGCGAGAGTCAACACGACAAGGCGCAGCTTCGCCGTCTCACCAAAAGCTGTGAGGCCTCCGTGGCTGAACATCAAGAGGCTCTCGATGTCTTGGAGCGTGAGATCGAGGCTCTAAAGCGTGAGCGCCGCGAGGGTAGCGATGCCTTGCAGCGGTGGCTCTTCGACCAGTATGTCATGCTCAACGCCAAGGGCATGCGCCGCACGCTCATCGACATCTTTTCCCGTTTCAACGGCACGCTGCCACCGGCAGGGGCTGGCGACTGTTGCGCTCCGAAGCTCCTGCAGTTTGCTTACGCTCACAACCTGCGCCCCGTCTCCCTTGCCGAGTTTTGGCTTGGTGCCCCTCCTCCCACCGAGGTGCGCCGCCATCTACAGTTTTACCCTCCCTGTCGCAGCAAGTGTTATCCTATCCTTCAGTTTATGCTCCAGGGGCTCGATGCCCCGTTGCCTGGTGCCGAGGAGGTCTACCCGCTGAGAGAAGAAGAGGGCGGGGGAACAACGAATGATGAAAAAGGCTCTCTTGATGATAAAGCCTCTATTGATACAAATGAAGCTCACGCAGATAAAGCCTCTCTTGACGATAATGGTTTCTTGGACGCGCAGGGTCATATATATAAGAAATGTGGAGCGTCCCTACATATTATATATGAGGATGAGCAGATGGCGGTGGTGTCGAAGCCGTCGGGCATGCTCAGCGTGCCTGGCAAGAGTTGCCGTCTGTCGGTAGAAAGCATTGTGCGCGAGCATTACGGCATAGCTGCCGATGTGCCTGTCATCGTTCACCGACTAGACATGGACACCAGCGGACTGCTCCTCATCGCCCGCACCCGCGAGGCGCATAAGGCCTTGCAGCAGCAGTTTCTTGACCACACCGTCAGCAAGAGCTATCTCGCTTTGCTCGAAGGGGTGCCTCATGAAGGTTTGACAGGCGAGCATGTGGTGTGGCATTCGTCTCACACAGGCACGATAACGCTGCCGTTGCGTCCGGACCTCGATGACCGTCCGCGACAGCTCGTCGACTTTGTGCATGGTAAGCCCGCTGTCACCCGCTTCCGCCTGCTTAAGGTCATCGACGGGCATCAGCTCATCGCCCTCACGCCCGTCACGGGACGCACGCACCAGTTGCGCATGCACTGTGCCCACCACCTCGGCCTCAACTGTCCCATCTTGGGCGACCCTCTCTATGGCTGCCCCATCGAACCGTCTGCCAACATCGCCCAACGCCTATACCTACATGCCGAACAGATAACGTTTCGACATCCATCTTCGGGAAAAATTGTCCCTATTGTCTCTATTGTCTTTAAAAACACGCAAGGATAACGTTAAAGAAAATCCATTGAGAATGTCAAGGAGGCTTGATGGTCATCGCGCTCCGACCGAGGTACACACGTACCCCGACCGAGGTACACACGCATCCCGACCGAGGTACACATGTACCCCGACCGAGGTACACACATATCCCGACCGAGATCAGCATACACGCCGACCGAAACGCGCCGACTTCGGCTTGATTGACATCTATTTTTTATGCCCCTTTTACAAACATTTTAATGCCCCTTTTGCAAACCGTGAGATGCTACCATTGGAAACAAGCTCTTGTGGGGTGCCGCTTATTAATGTTGATTTTGCATTTATCTCCTTTCCTTTATCTGCCTCCTTTTCTTCCTTTTTCTTCTCTTCTTCCTTTATCTCCTTTCCTTTGTTTGTCCCTTCTTTTTCATTTCCCTCCTTTTCTATATACTTTATCTTCTCTTCCCTATCTGTCTCGTTTGTCTTCTCTTCTTTCTCCTCTCCCCCTCTCTCTTTCTCAAAAAGCCAGATGCGGTCGGCGGTTTGGAGGGCGAGGTCAAGGTCGTGGGTGGATAGGAGCACGGTCTTGTGCTCTTCGTGGGCGATGTTTAGGAGGAGCTGCATGACCTCCACCCTGCTTGGATAGTCGAGGAAAGCCGTCGGTTCGTCGAGAAGAACGACAGACGTCTGTTGCGCCAACGCCTTGGCAATCATGACCTTCTGACGCTCACCGTCGCTGAGGCTCGCCACCGTTCGGTCTGCCATCCACTCTATGCCGACAAGACGCAACGAGCGGGTCACGATGTTGCGGTCCTTACCCGAGAGACGCCCCCAGAAGCCCGTGAAGGGAGCACGCCCTGTGGCCACCATCTCCCACACCGTGGTACACATCACGTCGGGCCGGTCGGTGAGCACCACCGCCATGCGCTCTGCACGCTGACGGGGCGAAAGCGCCCGCACATCGTCGCCGCCAAGCAACACCGTGCCTTCGAGGGGCAACTGGAAGCCCGCGATGGTGCGCAGCAAGGTCGATTTGCCTGCGCCGTTAGCGCCAATGAGGCAGGTGAGCATGCCGTCATGCGCCTCTTCGTTGGCAGCGTGGTTGAGCTGTCTTGTGTGTCGGCCGTCGTGGTAGCCCACAACGAGGTTCTTGAGTGTTATCATCTTCTTCTTGTTCTTGTTCTTTTTCGTTTTGTTGTTGCTTCTTGAAATGCCTTATAGCTTTTTCTTGAAATGCCTCCTGTGGCTTCTTCTTACAACCCTCTTTCGCTTATTAAGCAAAATTATGATGCGAAGATACAAAAAAATCAGTACTTTTGCAGTCATGAATACGCCTATTCAAGCATTAATGCAGCAAAAAGCCCTCTTGCAGGTCGAATATGCCTGTGAGAAGGAGAGTTTCCGACGGCAGACGGAGGCCACAGGCATGGCACGCAAGGTGAAGCGTGGCGACGCGTGGTACCCGGTGACGGCGGGACGAAGCTATTATAACTCGCTCAACCAGCCCTGTGTGGAGATTGTGCGGCAACAGGATGACGACATTGAACACAACTTTGAGTTTGGACGCCCCGTGATGTTCTTCACTACCACCCCGGCACCCGTGAAGAACGAACAGGCCACCATCAGCTATCTGTCGTTCACCGCCACAGTGAGCTATGCCGACGGGGGACGCATGGTGGTGACGCTGCCCGACATGTCGAGGGCGGTGGAGCTGCAACAGCCTGGCGCACCGCTGGGTGTGCAACTGTCGTTTGACGAGACCTCCTACCGCCTGATGTTCGAGGCCCTCGACCGCGCCATGCGTGCCAAGGGCAACCGCCTGGCTTATCTGCGCGACCTCTTCTACACGCCGACGGTGAAACCCCAACATTTCGCTTTCGCACCCATGCGCTTCCCGTGGCTCAACGCCACACAGGAGAAGGCTGTGAACGAGGTGCTGTGGACGAAAGACGTGATGGTGGTGCATGGCCCTCCAGGCACGGGCAAGACGACGACGCTTGTGGAGGCCATTCACGAGACGCTGCAAAGGGAGAGTCAGGTGCTGGTGTGTGCCCAGAGCAACATGGCGGTCGACTGGATTGCCGAGAAGCTCGTTGACCGTGGCATCTCGGTCTTGCGCATAGGCAACCCCACAAGGGTGAACGACAAGATGCTGTCGTTCACCTATGAGCGGCGCTTCGAGGCACATCCCGACTACCCGCAGCTGTGGAGCCTGCGCAAGGCCATGCGCGAGCTGCGGTCGCAACGCAAACGCTCTGACAGCTGGCACCAGAAGATGGAACGTCTGAAGAGCCGTGCCACCGAGCTGGAGCTGCGCATCAACACCGAGCTGTTTGGAGAGGCGCGTGTCATAGCCTCCACGCTCACGGGAGCGGCCAACCGGCTGCTGGACGGCATGAAGTTTGGGACGCTGTTCATCGACGAGGCGGCACAGGCTCTGGAGGCTGCCTGCTGGATTCCCATGCGCCGCACCACGCGTGTGGTGTTTGCAGGCGACCATTGTCAGTTGCCACCGACGGTGAAGAGCATCGCCGCCCTGCGCGGCGGACTGGGCAAGACGCTCATGGAGCGCATCGTGGAGAACCACCCCGAGGCGGTGACGCTGCTGGGCGTGCAGTATCGCATGAACGAGCACATCATGAAGTTTTCAAGCGACTGGTTCTACGGCGGCAAGGTGCAGACGGCGCCTGAGGTCAAGAACCGTGGCATACTCGACTATGACGAGCCGATGCAATGGATCGATACGTCGCTCACGGGGGCAAAGGAAGAGTTTGTGGGCGAGAGCTTCGGACGCATAAACAAGCAAGAGGCACAGCTCACCATCGACACCCTGCGCTCCTACTATGCAAAGGTCGGGCGCACACGGGCGCTCGACGAGCGTATCGACGTGGGCGTGATTTCGCCTTACAGGGCGCAAGTGCAGTATCTGCGCCAGCTGATACGCCGTGACGACGAGCTGCGCCCTCTGCGCCGTCTCATCACCGTCAACACGGTGGACGGCTTTCAAGGTCAGGAGCGCGACGTGATAATAATATCTCTCGTGCGTGCCAACGACGACGGGCAGATTGGCTTCCTCTCCGACCTGCGGCGCATGAACGTGGCAATAACGCGAGCCCGCATGAAACTGATTATCCTTGGCAACGCCGCGACAATGACGAAGCACGGCTTCTACAAGAAGCTGTTCCAGTTTTGCGGACATGACGACGAGGCTTTGACGGAAGAATAAGCAATCTTTTGCGAAAGTTCAGTAAAAGAAAAACAACAACAAACCAATGTTACAACGCGATTATATCATGCGGTTGATCCGCGAATTTATGGCTGCCCTTCAGCTCTTGCTCGAAGGCAAAGACCTTGAGCACCGGCGCGAGGAGCTGAAGAAGCTCTATGAGCAATATATCGGTCCCTATGAGCTTTATCACAATGCCACGATAGATGTGGCTATGCGTGCCCTCGCCTCCTATGACGAGGGGCAACGGCTGGAACGCATGGAGATGCTCGCCGAGCTCTATTATGCCGAGGCCGACACCGTGACGGGTCCCGACCGCAACTTCTTGCTCGACAAGGCGTTTAACCTCTTCTCTTTTATAGAGCGAAACGGCAAGACGTTCTCCATGGACCGGCGTTATAAGATGGCTCTCATTGAACAGAGACTGAAAAAATGCAGTGGCAAAACTCGCTGTGAATAAAAAAATTAGTAATTTTGCACATTGTTACACGCAAAGCTCCGTCGCCGAGCTTAAAAAGCATGGCTTTGATGCCTTGGCGAGCGGCAAGCGACGCATAACATCATTGGCAAGATAAAAACAAAAAAACAAGAACATAAATGGAAGAAAAGAAGTTTAAACGCACCACCGTGACAGCGGCTCTGCCTTATGCCAACGGAGGTGTGCATATCGGCCACTTGGCTGGCGTGTATGTGCCTGCCGACATCTATGTGCGCTACCTGCGCCTGAAGAACCAGGACGTTATGTTTATCGGCGGAAGCGATGAGCACGGCGTGCCTGTGACCATACGTGCACGCAAGGAGGGCATCACCGTTCAGGAGGTGGTTGACCGCTACCACAATCTTATCAAGAAATCGTTTGAAGAGTTCGGCATCTCGTTCGACATCTATAGCCGCACTACATCGAAGGTGCACAACAAGTTTGCAAGCGACTTCTTCCGCACGCTCTACGACAAGCACGAGCTGGTGGAGAAGACCGAGGAGCAGTTCTGCGACGAGGTGACGGGCGAGTTTCTTACCGACCGCAACATCGTGGGCACCTGTCCGCGCTGCGGCGCTGAGGGCGCTTACGGCGACCAGTGTGAGAAATGTGGCGCCACACTCTCACCCGAGGAGCTTATCAACCCCACAAACAAGAACAACCCAGGCCACGGACTGGTGAAGAAGGCAACCAAAAACTGGTATCTGCCGCTCAACAACTATCAGAACTGGCTGAAGCAGTGGATCCTCGAAGACCACAAAGAGTGGCGTCCCAACGTCTACGGCCAGTGCAAGTCGTGGCTCGACATGGACCTCCAGCCCCGTGCCATGACACGCGACCTCAACTGGGGCATCCCCGTTCCCGTGGAAGGAGCCGAGGGCAAGGTGCTCTATGTGTGGTTCGACGCACCCATCGGCTACATCTCAAACACCAAGGAGCTGTGCGACGCCCATCCCGAGAAGTGGGGCTCATGGCAGAAATGGTGGCAGGATCCCGAGTCGCGCCTCATCCATTTCATCGGAAAAGACAACATCGTGTTCCACTGCATCGTGTTCCCAACCATGCTGAAGGCCCACGGCGGCTATATCCTTCCCGACAACGTGCCGGCCAACGAGTTCCTTAATCTTGAGAACGACAAGATCTCTACATCGCGCAACTGGGCTGTGTGGCTCCACGAATATCTCAACGACTTCCCCGGCAAGCAGGACGTGCTGCGCTATGTGCTCACAGCCAATGCTCCCGAGACCAAGGACAATAACTTTACATGGAAAGACTTCCAGGATCGCAACAACAACGAGCTTGTGGCTGTCTACGGCAACTTCGTGAACCGCGCCTTGCAGCTCACAAAGAAATATTTCGGTGGCGTGGTGCCCGAGTGTGGCGAGCTCCAGGAGGTAGACCGCAAGGCTATCGAGGAGTTTAAGGACGTGAAGCAGAAGGTTGAGGCTCTGCTCGACGTGTTCAAGTTCCGCGACGCACAGAAGGAGGCCATGAACCTGGCACGCATCGGCAACAAGTATATCACCGACTGCGAGCCTTGGCATGTTGCCAAGACCGACATGGAGCGCGTCAAGACAATCCTCTACATCTCTCTGCAGCTCGTGGCAAACCTCGAGATCGCGTTTGAGCCGTTCCTGCCGTTCAGCTCAAAGAAGCTGCGCGAGATGCTCAACGTGGCAGAGACAAAATGGGACCAGCTCGGCTCTACCGACCTGCTGAAGCCCGGCCATCAGCTTGGCACACCCGCCCTGCTGTTTGAGAAGATCGAGGACGAGGCCATCAACGCCCAGCTCCAGAAGCTCGAAGACACAAAGAAGGCCAATGAGGCTGCTGCCTATGTGGCTGCTCCCGTCAAGGAGAATGTCGACTTTGAGACCTTTGAGAAGATGGACATACGCGTGGGCCACATCAAAGACTGTCAGAAGGTGAAGAAGAGCAAGAAGCTCCTTCAGTTTACCATCGACGACGGATCAGGCGTGGACCGCACCATCCTCAGCGGCATCGCTGCCTACTATGAGCCGGAGCAGCTCATCGGCAAGGATGTGCTCTTCGTTGCCAACTTTGCGCCCCGCAAGATGATGGGCATCGAGAGCCAGGGCATGATCCTCTCGGCTGTCAACTTTGATGGCTCGCTCACCGTCACAGGTGTGCAGGGCGACGTTAAGCCTGGCTCACAGGTAGGATAAGCAACGGCAACCATAAACATGAACAAATCGACAATTATAACGAAAAATCACGTTTTGACGACATGCAGCAAGGCGGCGCTCACCGCGCTGCTGCTGTTTGTGGTCATGCTCTGCCACGCACAGATGGTGGACCCCGTGAAGTTTACGGCGCATCTCAAGACCACCTCGTCGGCTGAGGCAGAGATAGTGTTTACGGGCAAGATAGAGCCGGGATGGCATGTCTACTCAACCAACCTTGGCAGTGGAGGCCCCATAGAGGCATCGTTCTCGGCAAGCCAGCACGACGGCATAGAGCTTGTGGGCAAGCTCATGCCCAAGGGCAAGGAGCTGTCGAAGATGGACAAGATGTTTGGCATGAACGTGCGCTATTTTGAACACAGCGTCACCTTCGTGCAGAAGATCAGGTTTGTGAAACCCCATTATGCGCTCAACTGCTCGCTCGAGTATGGCGCGTGCAGCGACCAGACATGTATGCCGCCCTCAGAGGTGAGCCTCAAGAAGCAGGGCAAGGCTCCCGCCTTTGTGGCAGACAAGGACACCAAGGGTGCAGCAGCAAAGGATGCAAGCACCGCTGCCGAGGCCCGCAACGCAGCCATTGACGAGAGCGGTGCCGACGGTGGCGTGGCCACACGTCCCGGTGAGGAGACGGCTGTGGACAGCCAGTTTGGCGTGGACCCTACAGCCGATGCTGACTCTACCGCTGCCGCCGCCGCTGTTGACGCGTCAGCCAGTCTCACCGCTGCCGACCGCGCCAAGCTGTGGACACCCGTCATCAAGGAGCTGCAAGGCTTTGAGCAGAAGACCGACAACTCGCTCGTCTACATCTTCTTTGCCGGACTGCTCGGCGGCTTCCTCGCCCTGTTCACACCCTGCGTGTGGCCCATCATACCGATGACCGTGAGCTTCTTCCTCAAGCGCAACAAAGACCGTCGCAAGGCGGTGCGCGAGGCGATGACCTACGGTGCGAGCATTGTCGTCATATATGTGGCGCTGGGTCTGGCTGTGACGCTGCTCTTTGGTGCCAGCACGCTCAACGCCCTGAGCACCAACGCCGTGTTCAACCTCCTGTTCTTTGCCATGCTCGTGCTCTTTGCCGCCTCCTTCTTCGGCGCCTTCGAGATACAGCTTCCCTCATCATGGAGCAACAAGATGAACTCGGCAAGCTCAACCACCAGCGGCATGCTCAGCATCTTCTTCATGGCGTTCACCCTCACCCTCGTGTCGTTCTCATGCACAGGTCCTATCATCGGCTTCCTGCTCGTGGCTGTGAGCACACAGGGAGCCATCGTGGCACCCGCCGTCGGCATGTTCGGCTTCGCCTTGGCCCTTGCCATACCCTTCACCCTGTTCGCCCTCTTCCCCTCGCTGCTCAAGTCGGCACCCAAGTCGGGCGGCTGGATGAACGTCATAAAGGTGACGTTGGGCTTCGTTGAGCTGGCGTTCGCCCTCAAGTTTCTGTCGGTTGCCGACCTGGCCTACGGCTGGCATATCCTCGACCGCGAGACCTTCCTCGCCCTCTGGATCGTGCTCTTCACGCTGCTGGGCTTCTATCTGCTCGGCATGTACCACTTCCCCCATGACGACGAGGGCCGCCGCACCAACGTGCCGCAGTTTTTCCTTGCCCTCGCATCGCTGGCGTTCGCCGTCTACATGGTGCCTGGCTTGTGGGGTGCTCCGCTCAAGGCCATCAGCGCCTTCTCGCCGCCTGTCACCACACAAGACTTTAACCTCTACCGCAACGCCGTTCACCCGCGCTTCACCTCTTATGAGGCAGGCATGGCGGCAGCACGTCTGGAGGGCAAGCCCGCCCTTATCGACTTCACAGGCTTCGGTTGCGTCAACTGTCGCAAGATGGAGGCCGCCGTGTGGAGCGATGCCACCGTGGCAGACCTGCTCAACAACAAGTATGTTCTCATCTCGCTCTATGTCGACGACAAGACACCGCTCAGCGAGCCTATGACCGTGAAGGAGAACGGGCAGGAGCGCACGCTGCGCACCGTCGGCGACAAGTGGAGCTACCTCCAGCGCCATAAGTTCGGTGCCAACACGCAGCCGTTCTATGTGGCTGTCGACGGCAACGGCATGCCCCTCGGCCCCTCACGTTCTTACGATGAGGATGTGAGCGAGTATGTGGGCTTCCTTAACAGCGCATTGGAGAAAATGGGCAAGTAATCTCCTTGTTTTCTCGTATCTCGTTTACTGACAGCACGTCAAAGACATGCGAAACTTGAGTTAAACATAAAAAAGGCTCGATAAAAAGCAAAAAAGGTCTTATTGTAAATAAAAAAGCGTAACTTTGCAGACTGAGCGTCTGTCTCATTTTGACTTTTATGTCTTGTGAGGCAGCCGTTCAGTCTTTTTTGTAGATATGAAAGGAGCAACGTTATGGAAAAGACAACAGTTAAGAACGAATCGGCAGACAAAAACATGTCGGAGGCAAAAAGCTCTGATGTCAACATGTCTGACGAAGAGCGCCAGCGCATAATATATGGCGTGACGCTTCGCGGCAGCATCATCAACATGCTGCTGCTCGTGTTAAAGTTTGTGGCAGGCTTCGTGGGAGGATCAGCGGCAATGATTGCCGATGCCGTCCACTCGCTGTCCGACTTCATCACCGACATCATTGTCGTGGTGTTCGTGCGGTTGGGCAACAAGCCCGAGGACCGCGACCACGACTACGGTCATGGCAAATATGAAACCCTGGCGACAGCCATCATTGGCATCTCCCTGCTTTTCGTGGGAGCGATGATCTGCTATGGTGGGGCAGAGAAGGTGCTGAAGGCATGGCAAGGTGAGGCGCCAGCCATGCCGGGCGTTATCGCCTTCGTGGCGGCTGTGGTGAGCATAGTGCTCAAGGAGTGGGCTTACAGGTTCACGGCAGCAGCGGGAAGGCGTGTGCAGTCGCAAGCCGTCGTGGCCAACGCATGGCACCACCGCAGCGACGCCCTCTCGTCCATAGGCACGGGCATAGGCATAGGCGGCGCTCTGCTGCTTGGCGACAAGTGGACGGTGCTTGATCCCATTGCCGCCATCATCGTGAGCTTCTTCATCATGCGCACAGCATGGTCCCTGCTTCGCGAAGCCCTTGGCGAGCTTCTTGAGGAGAGCTTGCCCGAGGCCACGGAGAAAGAGATTGTGGACCTCGTGCTGAAGGATCCTGAGGTGAGCGAGATACACCATCTGCGCACCCGCCGCATAGGCAGCCACATCGCCATCGACATGCATGTGCGCATGCCCGGCGACACATCCCTCTACGATGCTCACCGTCATGCCACAGCCATAGAACAAAACCTCCGTTCCCACTTCGGACCTAACACCTACATCAACCTCCACGTCGAACCGCTGAAGGTGAATGGTGAGTATGTGGAACCTTTTAAAGGTAAAAAAAAGGCTGACGCCTTGAGAAGTGAAGAGTGAAGAGTGAAGAGTGAAGAATTCAATAGCCTTGGCTATTCACTCCCCTCCCTAAGGGGAGGGGTAAGCCGCGAAGCGGCGCGGGGGTGGGGCTTTAATTCATAATATATGAACAAAATATTAGTTACCGGAGCCACTGGCTTCATAGGCAGTTTTATCGTTGAAGAGGCGTTGCGTCGCGACATGGAAGTGTGGGCGGCGGTGCGCCCAACCAGTTCGCGCCGATACCTACAGGACGAGCGAATACATTTCATTGAGCTTGACCTCTCGTCAGAGGAACGGCTCATAGAGCAGATGCGTGGCCATGAGTTTCAGTATGTGGTGCATGCCGCCGGCGCTACCAAGTGTATCAACCGCGACGACTTCTTCCGCACCAACACCCTCGGCACACAGAACCTCGTCGAGGCGTTGCTCAAGCTGAACATGCCTCTCAAGAGGTTCGTCTTCATCAGTTCGCTTAGCGTCTTCGGCGCCATACATGAGGAGCAGCCTTACGTCGACATAACAGAGCACGACACGCCGCAGCCCAACACCGCCTACGGCGAGAGCAAGCTCATGGCAGAACAGTTTCTCGACTCTGTGGGCAACGATTTCCCGTATATCATCCTGCGCCCGTCGGGAGTGTATGGCCCTCGTGAGCGCGACTATTTCCTTATGGCAAAGAGCATCAGTCAGCATATCGACTTTGCAGTGGGCTTCAAGCGTCAGGACATCACCTTTGTCTACGTTGAAGACGTGGTGCAGGCGGTGTTCCTCGCCCTCGACCACGGCATGAGCGGCCGCCGCTATTTCCTTACCGATGGCGGCGTGTACCAGTCGACCGAGTTTAGCGACCTCATACGCCGCGCCCTCGGTAACCCGTGGATGCTGCGCATAAAAGCCCCTGTGTGGGTGCTCCGCATCGTCACAGCCATAGGTGAGCGATGGGCTCACATCACGGGCAAGATCTCTGCCCTCAACAACGACAAGTATAACATTCTCAAACAGCGCAACTGGCGTTGCGACATCGAGCCTGCCATGGACGAGCTGGGCTATCACCCCCACTTCGACCTTCAACGTGGCGTTGACCTCACGATAAAATGGTATAAGGACAACAAATGGCTTTGAAAACGTGATGACAACAATGAACCAGATAAAACAGATTTTCAAGATTGACAAGAACCCAAAGCGTGGACTCTTACCTATAGAATGGCTCGTGATGGGCTACATGTTGCTCACGCTCCTTATTGTGCTCTTCGCCTATACCCGTGTGGAGAACCCGCAGGCCATGATATGGGGCCGCGTGCGCATTGCTGCCACCACGGTGGCTCTGTGGGGCGCTTACCGACTGGTGCCGTGCCGCTTCACGCGTGCTGTGCGCGTCGTTGTGCAGATGGCGCTCCTCGCATGGTGGTATCCCGACACCTATGAGATAAACCGCATGTTCCCCAACCTGGACCATGTGTTCGCAACGTGGGAGCAGCAGCTCTTCGGCTGTCAGCCGGCGCTCTTCTTTGCAAGCACCTTCCCGTCGCCTGTGGTGAGCGAACTGATGAGCATGGGCTACGCATCTTATTATCCCATGATAGTGCTGATAACGTTCTTCTACCTCTTCTGCCGCTATCGCGAGTATGAACGCGCGGCATTCGTGGTACTCGCAACGTTCTTCATCTATTATGTGATCTACATCTTCGTGCCGGTGGCTGGACCGACGTTCTATTATAAGGCGGTCGGACTGCAACAGATCGTGCAGGCCAATTTCCCTGCCGTCAACGATTATTTCAACACCCACACCGATTGTCTCGCGACGCCGGGCTACACCGACGGCTTTTTCTACCACATGGTGGAGGATGCCAAGGCAGCTGGTGAACGCCCCACGGCGGCTTTCCCAAGCTCTCATGTGGGCGTGGCAACGGTCATAATGCTGCTCGCAGGCCACACGCGCAACCGCCGGCTGTGCCTCTTGCTGCTGCCTTTCTTCGTGTTCTTGTGCATGAGCACCGTCTACATACAGGCCCATTATGTCATCGATGCCATTGCGGGACTGCTCACAGGCGTCCTGTTCTATTTCGGCCTCATGGCTGCCACAAGAAACATGGCTCCTACAAGATAGAAATAACATCCACCCCCCAACCCTCTCCCCGGCGGGGAGAGCTGGAGAGGGACTTAACAAAAACCTATATGTGGACAAACGATTTATGGCCTCTTGTCATCAAGGCTTACCTCTCAGCTCCCACAGGACCGAAAAGCAACTGTTCGCGCCCCGTGGTTGACCTTGCTATGCAGTTGCACATGAAGCCTGCCGACATCGTCGACCGGCTGAAAACAGTTGATGCGCACAAGAACCCGATGGTGGAGCGTCTGCTTGTCCACTATAAGGCGCACCCGAAGAAGCTGAAGCGCGATGCTGAGCGGCTTGCTGCCATGAGCGGCTTCGGCAACAGTGGGGCGTTCTACGATGGCGTAGACACGGCAGAGGCTGGCTTTGAGCGGTTCTACCGTCCCATCGACGGCACGGCGTTCACCCCCGCCATGCTCACCATTCTCCTGAACCTCTATTTCCGCTTGGTGCCAGCCACGATGGTGGCAACTACGCCCGAGGTCATCGACATGGCCCGCCGCACCATGCTCACCGTCGACCAGGTGCTTGAGGTGCTCCACACCTTTTTATATGTGGACCCGTGCGCAAAGAGCCGAACCGATGATGCGTTGGCTGAGTTTGCTCCCATCACGCGCCTCTGCCGCGAGACATGGAGCACCCACGACGACGGCAACCCCATGCTCGTGGCTGAAGAAGCCGAAAAATTCTTGCAATATTATATCTAACAAGCATTCTCTCAGATAGCTACCAGCTTAAATAGCAGATAACAATGTGAATAAAATAACATTTTCGTTAAGCCAGATGAGCAGAGCCAAGCTTGCTTGAGCTTTGCCATGGCGAGAAAATGTGCCAAGGATTGGAACTTTTTTTGCGCTTCGCGCATTTCTTTAACATTAATTTCCATTAATTAAGCATTAATTAAACGTTAATTTTTCCGCGCGAAGCGCGTGTTAATGATAATTAATGGGTCATTAATGGAAATTAATGTTTAAAATACCACGAGCGCGAAGCGCGATGTAAATAAAAAACTTTGCGAAAGTTCAATTAATAAGAAAGTTTCCCGCAAAAGGCTTCGTCTCCCGTTGATCTGTTTCTATCACCAGCGGAAGTTTCGAAATTTTATTAAAAACCTTTTGTTTTGAAACAATGTGTAAACATGAAGTTAAAAAATGCTTCAATTGTTTATTCGTTTGCTAAAAATTATGTAATTTTGCAAATATTGAGAAATGCATAATAACATTAAAGGGATAAAACAATCAAAAACGTGTTGGTTATGAAAAAAATATTGCTTAAAACGGCATCTGTGGCAGCATTGCTGCTCTTGCAATCTATGACGGGCCTATGCTTTGCACAGACCGACATAACGACAGCGGCCGCCGTCGCTGCCGATACAAGAGCTGCCGACACCATTGCTGCCGATACAGCAGCATGGGCTGTGCCTGTGACCTCGGTCGTGAACATTCGCTGCAAAGGCGACTACGATGGCGAGATGGAGACGCAGGCTCTGCTCGGTATGCCGATGAAGATATTGAAGAACGACCGTTGGGCGCATGTCATGACGCCCGATGGCGACAAGGGATACATCCTCTCGTCGGCTGTTGAGAAGATGACCGATGCCCAGATGCGTGCATGGAACGCCGCACCACAGGTCGTGGTCACGTCGTTCTGGGCTTTCGTCTATGAGAAGCCCGATGCCAAATCGCTCCGCGTGAGCGATGTGGTGGCTGCCTGCCGGCTGAAGTTGCTTGGCAAGGACAAGCAGTTTTATCATGTCGCCCTGCCCGACGGACGCAAGGGCTATCTGCCAATGGTACATGCCCTGCCCCTGGAGAAATGGCGCAAGACGGTGAAGCACGATGCGCAGAGCATCATAGCCACAGCACTCTCGCTCAGCGGCGTGACATATCATTGGGGCGGCACAAGCGTCAAGGCGGTCGACTGTAGCGGTCTTGTGCGCACGGTGTTGCTCATGCACGACATCACGCTGCCGCGCAACGCATCGCAGCAGGCCAAGGTGGGTGAACACATTGAGATTGCTCCCGACTTCAGCAACCTGCAGCCTGGCGACCTCGTGTTCTTCGGACGCAAGGCCACAGACGAGAAGCCCGCACATGTGTCGCATGTGGGCATATATATGGGCAACAAGAAGTTTATCCACTCGCTGGCATGGGTTCATGTGAGCAGCTTCAACCCCGCTGATCCCGAATATGATGAGTATGACCTCAACCGTCTGCTCTGGGCGCAGCGCATCCTGCCACAGCTCAACACCATTCCGGAGGTGAAGACAAACGACAACGTAGAATTTTATAACGTCAAATAACATTTAAACATAACGAGTGATGGTTTCAAGAAGAGATTTCCTTAAGCGTGCGGCTCTCGCCACAGCAGGATCGGCATTGGCCGTTTCAAATGCCGATGCCATCAGCAACATTGCGGCGCCCATTATCGGCGCAAAGAAGAACGTCAACATCAACCGCAAGGGTAAAGGCGGAAAGATGACGCTCAAGTTTTTCCCATACGAGCTGAAGCTACAGCATGTGTTCACTGTGGCAACCTACACCCGCACCACCACACCCGACGTGCAGGTGGAGATCGAGTATGAGGGCGTGACAGGATACGGCGAGGCAAGCATGCCGCCATATCTCGGACAGACCGTGGAGAGCGTCACGGCTTTCTTGCAGAAGGTGGACCTCAGCCAGTTTAAGAGTCCTTTTCTGATGGACGACATCCTCACTTATGTTGACAGCCTCTCACCTGTCGACTCGGCTGCCAAGGCTGCCATCGACATAGCTCTCCACGACCTCGTGGGCAAGCTCATGGGACAGCCCTGGTACCGCATCTGGGGACTGGATCCTGCCAAGACACCCAACACCACCTTCACCATCGGCATCGACACGCCAGAGGTGGTTAAGCAGAAGACGCTCGAGTGTGCCGACAAGTTCAAGATCTTAAAGGTAAAGCTGGGCCGCGAGAACGACCATGAGATGATTGAGACCATACGCAGCGTCACCGACCTGCCGATAGCTGTGGACGTGAATCAGGGATGGAAAGACCGCCGACAGGCTCTCGACGAGATCTACTGGCTCAAGGAGAAGGGCGTGGTCATGGTGGAACAGCCCATGCCTAAGGAGCAGATCGACGACACGGCATGGCTGACACAGGGCAGTCCGCTCCCCATCTTTGCCGATGAGTCGATACAGCGTCTCAAGGACATCAAGTCTATTGAGGGTGCCTTCACGGGCATCAACATCAAGCTGATGAAATGTACAGGCATGCGCGAGGCGTGGAAGATGGTCAACTATGCCCATGCCCGCGGCATGCGCGTGATGGTGGGCTGTATGACCGAGACATCGTGTGCTGTGAGCGCAGCCGCTCAGTTCTCGCCCGTTGTCGACTTTGCCGACCTCGACGGCAACCTTCTCATCGCCAACGACCGCTTCAAGGGCATGACCGTTGTCGACGGCAAGATTACCCTTCCCGACCGTCCGGGCATAGGCGTGGTGAAGCTGTAAACCTCTTTTTTCCCGTTGCAGGCTATTTCTTTCGTTGCAGGCTATAATGGCTGCCTGACAACAAAAAGGATAAAACTGATTACAAAGACAAAAGGATCGCAAAGATAAAACGGATCACAAAGACAAAAAGGATTACAAGACCAAAAAATACAACAAGACCAACAAGACCAAAAAGGACAACAAGAACAACATTCTGCCAATTGCGTAAGGAAAAATGTTGTTCTTGTTGTCTTTTTTTTGTTTTTCTGTTCTTGTTTCGTGCGTTTTAGCTGTTCTTATTTCGTGTTTTAGCTAATTCTTGTTCGTGTTTTAGCGGTTTATGATTCTTGCGTTTTTGCTTTTTTTATGTAGCGGAATTGTTTTCATGCGCAGCTTTTACAATCTTTAGAATTTGTTATATTTTCCTATAAATTCAACTATTTCACCACTATTGCATGTTTGAAAGTTATTGTTTATTTTTGCAACCGTAAGACAATGATCAATAACTTAAATTCAAAATTTATGAAAAAGAACATCTTTTATTCTTTTGTTATTGCTATTGCATCATTCGCCTTCATGGCTTGCAGCAGTAACGACGACGATGGCAATAAACAAATAAAATTGCCCGGAATGACACAACCGTCAACCGACTTCACTTTAGGCAGTTTCGACAATGAGCAGTATGCAGACGACGCCATAAAAATGGACGTTACGTCGTGGGGCAACGGCACGGCTCAAGAGTTTAAATCGATAGAGCTTTTTGCCGACGGCCACTTCCTCATGACCAAACCTCAGGCTGGCAACGCTCCCAGGCGTGCACGCATGGCTACACGCGCTGTCGACATCAACGGAACGATAGAATTTGACAGAGGACTATATGTCTATGGAACATTCACGCGCGTGAAGAACGGGGTCTACAGTTTGAGCAACAACACAAAAATAGTGATCAATGGAAACGGGGTGTCGGGAAAAGCAACGATAACCTACACCAACAGCAAGGGTGAGGTCATCACCGTTGTGGTAAACGTCAACATCAACTCCAAACCCGATGATGCGCTCCGTCAAATTTGCCGCTCATGGAAAATGGACAGCTCAGAAACATGGCTTTTCACCGATAACGCATATATTGGCTACGGCAAGCAATGGCTCGACCTGCTCGTTGTGAAGCAAGACTTCACAATCACGCCCGAGGGCAAAAAGTGGGGATTTGACGAGGACGACATCTTGGACGACAAGGACGACTATTGTCGCCGCGTAATCTTCTCGCCCTGCGGCACAGCCATCTATTTCTATGTGGATGGCGAAGTGGAAGTGGGTCGTTGGGAATGGAAAGACAAGCTAAACGGCGTTCTGCGTTGCTGGGAACCGATGGATCTTGACGACGATGACGATGACGACGACGACGAGTGGATGGACATGACCATACGCTTTGACGGCAAGCAAATGCGTGCTTACGCCGATTATATAGATGTTGAAAACAACGTCACGTTCCATGCCTATAACGTGAGCACCTTCTCGGCAAAATATTGATAGCCTATAATTGGGAAACGATAAAACGAAAGGGTGCATAAAACGAAAGGATGCATAAGTAACATAATGACAAAAAAGCACGCTCGATGGTCGTCATTCGGTATGAGACGGCTGTCGAGCGTGCCTTTTTTTTGTTTATGGGTTGCTTGTTTTATGAAGCGATGGGCTTGTTTTATAGAGCCATTGTGGCTCTTTCATGCTCCTCTTAAAGCACCTTTATGCTCCTTAAAGCTCCTTTATGCTCCTTAAAGCTCTTTAATGTTCTTTCATGCTCCTTTATGCTTCTTAAAGCGGCTTGATCTTATTTGATGAGGTAGTTGAGCACCTGTTGCATCATCTTGTCGCGTTGAGCCTCGCCCTTGATGCTC
>UQTI01000027.1 GCA_900543975.1 uncultured Prevotella sp.
CTCTTTGAGGAGCTCATTAAGCCTCTTTGACGACCTCAAAGAGGCTCTTTGACAAAAGATGGGTGTGTTTAAGAACCGTTAACAATTCGTGATTATATTTTAACTATTAATTTGTACATTTTGAAAGAGCAAGGCCATGTTTGCTGTCTTTCTGTCATTCTGTATATTTATGCAAAACTGGGGTAAAAATGCTTCCGTTTTAACATTTCTTCATCCTTTGCAAAGCATGTTTGTAAGCCAAAACACCATCACTTGAAGATTGTAAACATGCCATTTACGAAGCGTAAGCATGCTATTTGCGATGCGTAAACATGGTATTTACGAAGCGTAAACATGGCATTTGCGAAGTCAATGTTATTGAAGCGCCTTGCAATATGTTTTTACTGAATAATAAAATGGAGATAATAGAAAGACGTAATTTGATGGCGTTGTGTGCTGAAGTTTCACGAAATAACATCTTCTTTTCTGTAAGAATGCGGAAATTTTCCGATTATTTCCGCATCTTTCCGCATCTTTCCGCATTTGTTATTCATTCTATCTACAAAAGGATGCTTGAAGTGCAACTCTATAAATAAAAAGCAGAAGGGGTTTGTCAAGGCTTAAGCTTTCCCTTCTGCTAATGGTTTATACCGACTGCTCGTCTAACAGTAAGTCAAACACGTTCATTATAACGATGCCGTCGTCGTTTTGGTATTTCTTTATGCGGTCGCCAGTTATTATGTATTTCATAAAACTGTCGTTGATGCGGAGCAACGAGGCCGATTCTTGTTGCATCTTTTCCCTGTCGGGCAGACTGAGGGCCGATTGTATGTAGCAGCGCTTATAACCACGGTTGCATATAAAATCTACCTCAAGCATGCGCCTGACCTTAGTGCCTTTCTCGTCAACGGTATTCACTTCCACGTTGCCGACATCAACACTGTAGCCTCTGGCGCAAAGATCGTTGTAGATGGCGTTCTCCATGAGATGTGTCTTCTCCTGCTGACGGAAACCGAGCAGAGCGTTGCGGATGCCTAAATCGGAGAAATAGTATTTCAGCGGCGTGCCGATGTATTTGCGGCCCTTTACATTATAGCGGTTGCATGGCTCCAGAAGGAAAGCATCAGAAAGACATTCGATGTATTTCTTTATCGTTGCCGGACTGACGGATACATTCTTCACAGACTGGAAGGTGTTTGCAAGACGCTGCGGATTGGTCAGACCGCCTATCCCCGAGGCAAGAATCTTGAAGAGGTCGTTTAGCTCAGCATCGTTCTTTATCTTGTTTCTGTTCACAACATCAATTATATATGTCTCGGCCAACAGACTGTCAAGGAGCTTTACCTTCTCTTCGTCTGTTTTAAGAAGCACAACAGGCGGCAGACCGCCATAAAGCAGATATTCGTTCCATCCATCTTCGCGGTCGCCTTCATAAACGCTCATGAACTCTGCAAAGCTCAATGGCGCCACATGTATCTGGTAGCCCCTGCCGCGAAATTCGGTAATGATGTCTTTCGAAAGAAACTTGGCATTGCTGCCCGTTACATACACGTCGGCGTTGGGGATGTGTAACAGTCCGTTAAGCACATCCTCAAACTCGTTGAGCATCTGCACCTCGTCGAGCAGAATATAATAAGGCCGGTCGTCGGTTATCTTGCCCTTAACGTAGGCATAGAACTTGTCTGGATTGCGAAATTCCTTGAAAGCGTAATCGTCGAAAGCCATTTCCACGATATGGTCATTGGCCACTCCATTGTCCTCAAGAAATCTGCGGAACAGCCTAAACAGCAGGAACGACTTGCCGCAACGCCTCATTCCTGTAATGATCTTCACCAATCCGTTGTGCCGACTGTTGATCAACTCTTGCAGATATTTATTCCTCTCTATAACCATAGTTTACGAAAGATTTTTGCGGATTTCCGCACTTTTCTTCTGCAAAGATAGTCATTTTGTTGATTCTACGAAAGATTTTTGCGGATTTCCGCACTTTTCTTAGATAGAAACCATCGGGGTGATGCTTTATCGGCAAAGCCAAGCTTGCTGTGGTTTTTTATCGGCAAAGCAAAAATGAGCTGAATTTTTTATCGGCAAAAGCAGAAATATGCTGAAATAAAAGAAAAAAAACTGCGTTTCTGTAGTAAACCCCTTGGGTGGATTGTCTAAGAAGCAGAAAACAGATTTAAAGAACAAGCAAATGAATAATACAGAACAACAATTCTCGCAGCTTGTGAAAGATAACCGTAGCACGATCTATTCGGTGTGTTACATGTTCTCTAACGATGCCGACGAGGTGGCAGACCTCTTTCAAGAGGTGCTGGTGAAGCTGTGGAACGGTTACGGATCGTTCCAAGGCAAGAGCGACATCAAGACCTGGATTTATCGTGTGACGCTCAACACATGTATAACCATCGACCGCAAGAAACGCAGAAACAGAAAGGCTGAGCTGTCTATGGATGTCGACTATTTTGACTCACAGGAGCAGTCGACGGCGCAGGTGCGGATGTTGCATGACAGAATTGCGCGTCTGCAACCTTTGGACAGAGCCATCATCTTGTTGTGGCTCGAGCAGATAAGCTATGACGAGATCGGGGAGATTGTGGGCATCAGCGCCAAGAACGTGTCGGTGCGTCTGACGCGAATAAGGGTGCAACTGAAAAAAATGTCGAACGAATAAACACTAACAACGGATATGGAAAACAATCAGAATTATAACGAACTTGAGGTCTTGCGCTCACAGATGGAGAATTTCAAGGCTCAGCTCAACCAACAGAAGATTGTGAACGAGAAGCTTATCATACGTTCCATGAAAAAGAGCATGTCGTGGATCAAGAAATATATTTATTTTGAGTTCTGCCTCATTCCTGTAATAGCCATAATGTGGCTGGGCATCAAAGAGTTTGCCCATCTCTCATGGTTCAACTATCTGTTCATCATGGCGGTCGTGGTGGTTGATGTCATTGCCGATTACCGCATTAACGTCTCGGCGCTCAGCGATGAAGACTACAGCAGAAACAATCTGCTCACCACCATCTCCAAGCTCACACGCATGAAGCGCCAGCGCTCCGTGCAGATGGTTCTGTTCATGCCCGCCTTTGTGGTGTGGCTGTTGTGGAGCGGTGTGGAGGCATGGACGGCTCTGCCTGCCGATGCTCCCGACTTTGTGAGGGGTGCCGTTTATGGCGGCTTGGTTGGCGGCGTGATTGGCGGCGTTGTGGGCCTTGTCATCGCTTTCCGCATCTTCTTCAAGATGCAACGCACCAACGATGAGGTGATAAGTCAGATCAACGAGCTCAACGCTTAAGGAAAGCGGGGGTGGGAGAGAGGTGGCGTTATGGACGTGTCGCAACAAAGGTCTCAATGTCTTGCGTTGCGCAAGATCTCTCCCGCCTTGGCCTTTTCGCTGTCGAACGTGAGGACGTTGTAGATCACGATGGCGTTTTGCAGGTCTACGATGTGCGGGGCCATCATGCTGAGCACCTTCAGCTGCTTGTCGCCGAAGGAGAACTGTCGCATCATGCGTGCTGTCTGCTCACATGAGTAGAAGCAGCCGAGGCTTGCCACCTCAAGCAGGTCAAACTTGTTGTCGTCGAAGCTGGCGCTCTTCACCTTATTATATAGCTTTGCGAAGGAAGCGTCGTCGAGACAATAGCCATAAAGGAACGGCGCATCAGGCCCTGCTCCGTATGGAGGGATGGGGTGTTGACAGTTGTCGGTGGCTGCGTTGTTTCTGTTGTTGACGCCATCACAGCTTGTGCTGTCGTCAACAAAGCGCGTGTTGTAGGCAACAACCCTTCCGTTAAGGTCGAAGCCAACCGTGATCTGCTTGTTCTCGCCCGTGAGGACATTGATCTTAAAATAATCCCATCTGTCGCCATAAGCGTCGAAACTTGTCAGCTTGGGCTGGCCCAGTATGGTCATGACCTCTTGCTTGGTCATGCCGCGCTCCACGGTTTTCTTGCCTTTGGCCGATGCCGAAAGACATATTGCAAACATCAAAAAGGTTGTGACGATAAGGGCCATCCATTCATTTCTTTTCATAAGCTGTGTTTTTTAACGGGTTGTTGCTTGTTTTGTTTTTATAACGGGTTGTTGCTCGTTTTGTTTTTATAACGGGTTTTGCCTGTTTGGGTTTTAAACGGGTTTGCCTGTTTTTGTTTTTTTGTAACAGGTTGCTGCCCGTTTTGTTTTTCTGTTTGCAAAGGTAGCCGGTTCCGTTGAAAGAGGCATGGCGTGAATCTCTATTGGTTTGTAGGGAAATCCCTAAAACGGCATCATGAGCCTTGCTTAAGAAAAAAAAGATTGTTTTTCTGTCGGAAAACAAGAAGAACGGGAAAGGGGGCAGCAATGATGCTCCTGTTTGTAACGCTTTGGTACGAAATCATCGGTTATAATTGAAAAACAGTTCTAAAAAACACTAAAAATAGTGGAAAGGTTTGTCGTTTAAAATAAAAATTATAATTTTACAACTCGGAACAAAAACATTTGACATGGCATATACGATAAGCGATAAATTAGATTGGATTATGATCTTCATCTATGAGTTCGGACGAAAACACGGGCTAACGATGAAGCAAGCATTCAATTATCTCCATCGTTTCCAAGGAATGTCTTTCTTGGATAAACATTATGACTATGTACACACGCAATCATTCAAGTCGATGGTTGATGACATAACCGATTATTGCCATAAGAAAGGAGGGGGGTTGCAATGAAGCTATATCATGGAACAAATGTCGATTTTTGAAATGAAAGCAGACTTGGTTAAAAAATTAGCCATTATGTTGATGAGTCAAAATAAAGAAATGAATATGAATGATGCCCTGTCTGTTGTTTTTAATTCTGATACTTATCAAAAAATAATGGATGAAAAAGCAGGGCTTTATTATCAAAGTGCAAGATATGTATTCTCTTTCTTGGACAGTGAAATAAAGAACGGAAAAATTTGTTAGCAGATCTTTTTTAGTTTCTGTAGAACATTTGACAACAAAGCATCTTCTGTGTCTTTTTGACAAGACAGTTTTTATAAGGTCTATATAAACAAAAAGCAGCTACGATTGCATCGTAACTGCTTGTTTTCTTGTTGTGGGCCATCTAGGGCTTGAACCTAGGACCTCCAGATTATGGGACCAATAGAATGATAGTTTGTGTTAACCATATAGAGGAATAACCATATTTTTAGGGTATCACAAGTAAATTTTCAATGTAATTTTTGTTGAATATCTCGAAAAGGTGTATATTTGTATGGTGATAAATCTCAAAAAGGTGTATTATATAAGGGATAAATATCTCAAAAAGGTGTAAAAGACATTGCTATGAAGCGTAAAATACATCAACAACTCCTTGACTCAAGGTAGAGAATGGTATCACCTATCTTCCGCTTTACATGACGCCTTTATTGTGAAAGGAGCCGAAACCAAAAAAATTGTGATAAAAAAAGTGTGAAATTACCGCAAAAAGGTCACGGTTTATTAATTTTGTTTTATAAAAAATACCTAACTTTGTAAACCAAACTTTATGAAATCGCGCAATTCTTATAAAATGCAACTTATATGAGTATCAGTAAAGATGTCCTCAAGCAATGCTTGATCAGTAAGCAACGCGAGGTAGATGAGGCGGTGATTGTGAACCGTCCCGTTGAATTTGAAGAGAACGGCAACTATGTGATTGTTGGCGTGAGACATGCGGGTAAATCGTACCTGCTGTATCAGCGCGTGCGTCAGTTAAAAGCTGCCGGAAAGGGATGGGATGAGATTCTTTTTGTGGACTTTGAGGATGAACGTCTGGCGGAATTCCAGACGGAGGACTTCAACAGTCTGCTGGAAGCCCACCTGGAACTGTATGGTAAGAAGCCGGTGGTGTTTTTGGACGAGGTGCAGAACATTCCTCACTGGGATAAGTTTGTGCGCCGACTGGCTGATGCAAAATATCGTGTTTACGTGACGGGCAGCAATGCGAAGATGCTGAGCAAGGAGGTAGCAACCACGCTTGGCGGACGGTTCTTTATCTATGATGCATATCCATATTCATTCAAAGAGTATCTGGCAGCGCAGCATGTCGAGTTAAAGGAATATTGGGAGTATGACACTATCCAAAGAAGTGAGGTGAAGCGGCATCTGAATGAATACTTTTATTACGGAGGTCTGCCAGAAATTCTGTCGTTTAAGAACAAAAGGGCTATGCTTTCAAGTCTTTACCAGAAAATCTACTTGGGTGACATCTGTGCGCGAAACAACATTAAGAACGACAGGGTGCTGAACATCCTGGTCAAGAAAATGGCAGAGAGTGTGAAGCAACCTCTGTCGTATAACAGGCTGAAGAATGTGATTGTGTCAACGGGGTCACCTATCAGTGTGCCTACTACGATTGACTATGCGGGGTATGCCGCTGACAGCTGGCTTATATTGCCCATGGAGAATGAGGTCGGAAAGCTGACGGAGAAAGAGACTCTGAAGAAGTATTACTTTATCGATAACGGCTTGCTGAACCTGTTTCTGATGAACTCAGAGACATCATTACTGGAGAACATGGTAGCGGTGGAGTTGTGCAGACGATTTGGCAAGGAGAATGTGTTTTTCCTAAACGCAGAAAAGGAAATAGACTTCATTGTGCCTGAAGAGAAGTTGGCCATACAGGTGTCCTATAGCATCAAGGATGAGACCACATACAACAGGGAGGTGCCACCATTGGCGAAGTATGCCAAGGCGCACGAGGATTGGAAGTGCCTGCTGATTACTTATGATGAGGAGGGCACGGAAGAGGGAATACCCGTGGTGCCGGTTTGGAAGTGGTTGATGTAGGCTATTGGGAGCACGAATCATACTCTAATGCGGATTGCAAAGGTATTGGAGGTAGACGTAAATGAACTGCTTAGATTTCAAGAACCCCATCAAGCAACATAGAAGATATGGAAAATACAATTGTACAGCAAGGTAGCGATAATACATTACTGCCATTTGCAAAAGACTTTGAGCAAGTGTACGAACTCATCACGGTGCACAAAAAGCGCGCGATGACAACTCTGCACAATGAGTCAATGCTAATGGTATGGCAGGTCGGTGGCTACGTCTCAAATCGTCTAAAGACTGCGGCTTGGGGTGATGGTGTAGTAAGGATGTTGTCTGAATACATTCGTACACGTAATCCGAAAACCAAGGGGTGGAGCTATCGCACAATATATAAAATGGTGCAACTTTACGAGACTTACTCTACTTCAGAGTTCAACCAATTAGTCAGCCATTATGGTATGCAACAGTACTTGCAACCAAGACAAGAAAATGACAGCCAACAATTTGTGCCGATTGGATTGGCACAAATACAAGAAAAGGAATTTATGCCGATTGAATTGGCACAAATTCCAACCGTTTTATTTGCTACAGGATGGAGCAACCACCAACTCATCATGAGCCGAAGCAAAACAGATGAACAACGCCTATTCTATATGCTTTATGCTGGGCATGAGCAGTTGGAATATAAGGAATTGCTTCGGGCCTTTAAGACAGATGTTATGACATCAATTCTTGGTGCAAAGGACGTTCAGTCAACGGCAATGCAAACGAGTTATCCCAAAGCAGGCCTACTATTCAAAGATACGGTTTATTTGGACATGTTCGGATTATCAGGAAACTACAAGGAGTCAAAGTTGCGTAAGTCCATCATTCAGCACATGAAGGATTTCATTCTGGAAATGGGCAAAGATTTCCTGTTTATCGATGATGAGCACCGCATCACAGTCGGTGGAAAAACTTTCAAAGTGGACTTGCTGTTCTACCATCGTCTGCTACAATGCATGGTGGCGATAGAACTGAAGACCACAGAGTTCCACCCGAAAGACCTTGGACAATTGGAGTTTTATCTTGAAGCCCTCGATCAAGAAGAACGCCGATCAAACGAAAATCCGAGTATTGGCATACTTCTCTGCAAGGAAGCAGATATGGAGGTCGTGCGCTATGCACTCAACCGCAGTATGTCACCAACGATGGTTGCTCAGTATAAGGAGCAGTTGCAGGTGGGCGGTGTTATTCAGCGGAGCCTCGTTGAGTTTTGCCAATTCCTCAGTGAGGGTGGCAAAAAAGAATACAAGCAATAAATTCAGCAAACTTGCCTATGAAACCATCTCTAATTTTTCAGCAATACATCTGGCTTGTGAACACACTACGCCGATATAAATCCATGACACTCGGACAACTAAACCGCAAGTGGATGGACGATGAAGTCGCAGAAGGTAATCCGCTGTCACGCACTACTTTCAATCGCCATCGTGATGCCATCTTGGATATGTTCGGCATTATCATCGACTGTGCAATACAAATGGCTATCGCTACTATATTTCTAACCCAGACGTTCTCAATGGAGATTCCATCGAGCGATGGATGCTATCCACATTGACTGTTGAGGGAGTGCTATCGGACAGTGCCGCCATCAAAGAGCACATTCTGCTTGAAGATGTGCCTGCAGGTGAGGAATACCTCTCTACTGTAATCAAGGCCATCAAGACGGGCAAGAAGGTGAAGATGGGTTACAGACGTTTCGGTGCTGATGGCTATGAAACGACAGTGTCTCCATACGCATTGAAGCTGTTTCATCAACGATGGTATATGCTCGCCTTCACAGGTAAGTGGATTGCTACATATTCGCTCGACCGTATGACCGCGCTGTCTATTACCGAAGATACCTTCAAGATGCCAGAAGACTTTTCGCCAGAGGAATACTTCTCTGAATACTTTGGAGTGCTGACCGACGAGTCTGTGCCCATAGCGCACGTTATCATTCGTGCATATGGTAAGACACCAAACTATCTGCGAACGCTGCCACTCCATCCCTCTCAGGTGGAAATCAATACCACCGAGAGATTTGCTGACTTTGCCTTGGACATTCGCCCAACGTATGACTTCCAAGAGCAATTGCTTCACTACGCAGCAGGCCTTGAAGTGCTCGAACCAGCTAATCTTCGTCAGCAGATGAAGGATGAAATTATAGCTATGGCCAATAATTATCAATGAATTTTTATCAGGTGTACCGACATCTGGAACAAGCATGACTTACTTTTGCCTTCGTAAACTTACAATATATCAAGATGAATGTAAAAGAAATTCTCACAATGCCTGATAGCTATAGGCAGATTAAGGCTCTACCAGAAGACCCTGTTGGAACGGTTGCTTATGGCTTTTCCACGCCTTATTCCCAAAGCTTTATTACAGCCTTCCCCTTTCCCCCTGAGAGTGCAATGCTTTTCGGTGACGCTCAGCGTGTCATCAATGGGATTCATCACTCTTTGGGTAATAATCAGGCACTCATTGAGGTGAATACAGGCGAAACAACTTCTGGAAGGCCTTATATATACAGTATCATCAAGACAGCACAAGAACCATCAGGTGTACAATATTTTATATTGTTTCAAGAAAAGATTGGTAATGAAGTTGTCTGTGTAAAGGCATTCTTCCAAGAATATGGCACTACTAGGATTCGTGACAATGAGATATTCAGTGCTATGTTAAGCCAAGGAATCTTGACTATGGAAGAAAAGGGCAAATGGTGGCGTGACCCTTATGATGAAACCTTGAAACGTTCATTTTTAATGAATCTGTCCGAACTGGAACAGTTTGATGAGTATTTCCCAGACCACCGCTTTCACAAGCGAGGGCATTGATAAAGCCCTTATCGTGCAGTAGGGAAATAGAAGAAAATATAATTTTGTGATAAATGGAACTTGGATATATAAACTTCAGCAATGAAGAAAAGAATAATCTTTATAAGGTGATTCAATCCATACGCGAGCATCATGCCATTGATGAGCTGGGTATTGGACGAATTCGTGATGCATTCTCAAACGAGATGTTTCCAGGCATGTCAACCTTACAGAATAGAGCAAAGTATTTTGCAGTCCTACCAGCCTTATATTACAAGGCAGAGAAAGGGCACTATAACAATGTGAGAGAGGTGCGAAGGCGAGTCCTCGACTTGGAAATCAAACTGACTCGACAGCTTATGAATGGGGCCGAAACGTCAGAAGAACGTTACGGTATTACAGGCAGTACATTGATTGAGCAAGCAGAAATAGATAGCAGTAAGTATGTGAAATATGACCCTTCATACATCTATTGGGGTGGACTCGTTACCTACAATATGGTAAGGACGGATGGAAACATCTACCAACTGATTTATGAGCGTTCACGTCATATTCAAGAGTCGCCAGAACATTTGAGGAAAACCAGTCCAGAAGAATATGACGGAGATGCCGAAGGCTATATGGGACGGTCGCAGCTCTTCAATACCGGCGGACTGAATTATGTGTTCGATGGAAGAACACCTATCCTAGTAAAACTGAACAAAGCCGAAGCTGAGTTCATTTATAGTTGCATCACGAAATCGGAGCGTAGTCATGACTCGCTATTGGCATACATTCTTAACCATCCTGATGTTCCTATTCTTGATAACTATTTGGAACTGGGAGCAGTATGGAATGAGCTACCAACAGAACTACGCAGAGTTTATGTGTTGTCCGCAAGGTTTTCTCGGTTCACCTATCTACTTCGCATATACTACAACTATCTTTATGTGAAAAAGACTCAGGACGAGGAAAGCGCGAAGCCATTCATGGATGACTATTTGAAATTTCTTAGCGACAATCGAAACGAACTGACGTTTGACAAAATAATGGAGGTTCTTGCCTATGTGGAAGAGTCAGTCATTGACATACCCGTAAAACAATTTGTCGCTCACTCTGCGCAATGCGTATCTCAAGGAAGATTAGACCAGCTTGAAGAGTGTCTCGTGAAAAGAGAGAAAGAAACGAAAGGCACCGCCAGAGCAAAGTTGACTAATTGGAAAAAATATGTTGGCAAGCCCCATGTTGGTGCTTTCTTTTTGGACTATAGATGGGGGCTTGTGTATAGTATGATAAACGAAATTAGGGAGGGTATGCGGTATGGTCAATAGAGACAACATGATGCAGGATTTTATCTATGGTGATGTATTGTCCACACCTGGGTATGCTGTGGAGTTTGCTGTGGGTACAACCTATTCATTAGACATGAAAGCCCTTCTGATAGTACCCTATTCATTGGGAATGTTTGGCGATTTGAGCGAAAACGTGAAAGCATCTCCGCTGTTCCTTTTGGAAAGTATTCGCCGTAGTAGCGATAAGTTTGCACTGTTCTGCCATAGAGGGGGAATCCACATGCCGAAGGAAACGTCAAGCTATTTCCCTTTGCTGGAAAATTGCATTTTTGAGGTAAAGACAGACCCGATGGCAAATTTCCATCCGAAGATGTGGCTTATTCGTGAACACCTGCGCGAGAATAAGGAACGGAAGCAACTGAAACTGGTAGTGATGAGCAAGAACATCACTTTTGACAATAATCTCGATGTAGTAGTCTCGCTGACAGGTGTTATTGACACGAAAAAATCACATAATGCCAAACGTCACGAGCCTTTGAAAGAAATGGTGGAGCGTCTTGCTGGCTATGCCAAAGGCAAAATACGTCGCCGTGTTCTTGAATTAGCAGATGATCTGATACACGTCACACGCTTTGAAGTTGATGAAAGTCGATTTGAAAGTGAAGAATATGAGTTTGTGCCATTTATGTTTGGAGAAAACCTAAATGCGGAGCGTGTACCTTATCCTGAAGCATTTCAAGGTGAATCGGTCATGGCTATTTCTCCTTTTATTGATGAATCGACCATCAAAGACCTTACCGCTGTTCAACGAATGAATGGTCAGATGGTGTTAGTTACTCGGGCTGGCTATGTAGATGAAAAGATATTCCAGTACTATAATCGAGAGAATGCCGCCATATATGTGATGAATGATCAGATGGTCAATAACGACCGCGTGTGTATTGACCTGCATGCCAAGGCCTACTTCGTGTCTTGGCCGAAATCTGATGCAGGGCATTTCCTCTACATTGGATCAGCCAATGCTACCTTCCCAGCCTTCCACAAGAACTGTGAAATGCTCGTCCGTCTGAAGTTGAAGAATGGACACTATCTCTTTGAACGATTCAAGAATGAATTTCTGCAGATGAACGAGAAAGGCGAAAGTGATGTCTTTGAGGCGGTCAACGAGCCGATTACCGAACCCGAAAACCATTCTCTAAGCGTTTTGGAATCTTTCGTTAGGAGGCTGGTAAATACTTCGTTCCGTGCAAAGGTGTCTGAACAAAAGGCCAACGGGTTGTATGATATAGTATTAAAAACTAGGGCTGACGGAAGCAAATATCATGTTACGATAGCCCCCTTGCAGGCTCCATCCATCGCCAGACCACTTAGCGGCGATGTGACATTTGAGGACCTTCCACTGAGCAAACTCTCTTCGTTTTATCTGGTACGAAGTGTCAATGGCGAGGAACATCTTGACGAAGTAATAAAGATAACAACTGATGGCATCCCCGAAGAGCGAGACGATGAGATATTCCGAAGTATCGTTGATACAAAGGACAAATTCTACAATTATATCTCATTTATGCTTTGCGATGACCCAGAGGAGTTTGTTTTTGAACTTGAACAGGCAGAGAAGGCTTTGAGAGCATACGAAGGTTCTGTAGGACAAGTACACATGCCTCGCAGGATATATGAGCAGATGTTGAAGATTGCCTCGCATGACCCAGAGCAGCTGCTCCTTCTTGATGATGTAACGAGAATAGTTAAGAACGAAACATTCTCAAAGGAATTTAACCAGCTGTTTGAGACATTCAGACCTATTATTCCCAAATTGAAGAAGCTGCTATGAACAAGAAAGCAAAGATATTCCAAGAAATGACCGCTAATCGTATCGAAGAAATCTTCCGTGGTGGTGAACAGAAGCGTGTGTTGCTGGCTGATGAAGTTGGACTGGGCAAGACCATTATCGCTCGTGAAGTCATTGATAGGGTTAGAAACATGCGTAAAGAGTTGCATGATGACATGTATCGCGTCGTGTATGTGTGCTCGAATATCAATATAGTTCATCAGAACACTCGCAACCTTGGCATGAAGAAACGACTCGATATTAGTGAGAGCCGACTGTCGATGCAGCATCTGGTTATACATGAGCAGGTGGCCCTGCTTAAAACCAATGGACATTATCGGGAGGATGGTCATTATGACGAAGATGAGATGCCAGAATTGCTAATTCCGCTCACTCCTGGCACATCGTTTGCAATGCAACAAGGATGTGGCAATAAGAATGAACGGGCTTTGATGTATTGTATCATAAGCCGACTTCCTGAATACGAAAGTTACTCTGATAGGCTGTATCAGTTTTTCAAGCTTTATGAGAATCTGAAGGAAGACCCGTGGCGATGGATGATTGGCAACTATGACCAGCGTGTGCAAGCCTGCGGTGAAAGGTATATCCTAAAGATCGCTGAAAGGCTTGAACGGAATAATCTTTTTCAAGAATGGAGTAAAAAACTGAGGGAATATCTTGACACAGGCTCACAAGATTGGAATACAAAGTCTCGCATTCTTGTTAAACTGCGAGTAGTCTTCGCACAGATAAGTATCGAGGAACTGGAACCAGACTTTGTGATTATGGATGAGTTCCAACGGTTCAGTTCGTTAATAGAATATCGTCCTGACGATGACAGTGAGCAAACGCTTATCACGCAAAAATTTTTTAAGACCATGGACGACGAAAATGCACCGCTTATTCTCCTACTTTCTGCCACTCCATATAAGCCTTATACAACATTAGAAGAATTGAATGAAGAAAACTGCGATACGCACTATGAGGACTTTATCAAACTGACCAACTTCCTCTTCACTGGTGCCACAGCTGCTGAATTCAAAACAATTTGGCAGAAGTATTCTATGCAATTGAGTCAACTAAGTACCGATAACTTTGACGTGCTTATCGCATCGAAGGAACATGCCGAGGACAAAATGTATGGGGCCATGTGTCGTACTGAGCGGCTTATGAACTCGCTGATTGATATGACCCATCAGGTAGAAGAAGAACCTGTTAGCGAAGGTGATATTATGTCTTACTGTCAGATGCAACGTATTCTGCGCGACTGCAAAGAACGGGCTGAACGTAAGGGGATAAGACCCAAATACTACAATGTGCCAATGGAGTATGTGAAGGCTTCTCCCTATCTTCTTTCATTCATGGAGAAATATGAGTTGAAGAAATATATTATAAATATGTATAAGGGGAGAAGTAGTTCTGCCATCAAACTGCCCATTAGTAACTGGGTGCAGAACGTAGTGCTTAACTTTGACCGCATATACGCATACAAGCCTATCTCACCGAATAATGCCAGACTTGCTAAGCTGCAGCAAATGATGCTCGACGAGAAGGCCCAGACGGTGGATTTATTGTGGGTACCAGCTTCGCATCCTTACTATAGGACAAATCCGAGTAATGTGTTTGAACGCAACCGAGATTTTTCAAAGATGCTAGTGTTCTCCAGTTGGGAGATGGTGCCACGCATGATTGCGGTAATGCTTTCATATGAGGCCGAGCGGCAAACCATCGGTAAGTATTCAGGTGGTCATAAGAAAGCAAGCTATACGAACGATGTGGGGGTCAATCCTTTGCGTGGCGACCGCGACATTCTTTTATTCTATAACAATTACCTTAGAGACCTCTATCGGCCAGAAGACTTCTACGGGCAGGATGTATCCGATATACGAACTTCTCTGATTGATAGTATAAACAAAAGAATTGATGAGTTAGGAGGCTATGTAGCCGATGGTAAACACTTTGACAGTGAGCAGATTATCCCAATGGCTCAATGGCTTGAACATGGTGAAAGTTCTGAGCAAGAAGTTCCTTCTCAGATTGTCAGGGTATTGGCTGATATGGCAATAGCTTCTCCTGCTATCGTACTCTATCGAAGAATTGGAAATATTGATTTCCAGGTCGTAGAAGCTGGACATAAGGAAGAAATGACACTCGCTAATGTCATCGACAGTTTAGTGGGTTTATTCAACATGCGACAAAGTGTTGGCATCATGTATCGCTTATATGGTGACGAGCAAAAATACTTTGAACATGTATTACAATACTGTGTTGACGGGAATCTGCAATCTGTCATAGACGAATTCATTCACATGATTGACGAGACAGGTGAAAACAAAGCTGACATTGCACATGCTTTCTATGAGTCGTTTGCTGGTGTGAGCACTCTTGAAATTGATACGACTGAGTATTATAAGGACATGAGTCGGCGACGACGTAGGATGCGTACACATTATGCGCTGGCATTCACCAACAAGAAGGTGGATGAGAAAAATGTTACCCGTGCCATCAATGTGCGACAAGCATTTAACTCTCCTTTCAGACCCTTCGTTCTCTCAACGACGTCAATAGGTCAAGAGGGGTTGGATTTTCATTGGTATTGTCGTAAGATCATGCACTGGAACGTACCATCTAATCCACAGGATATGGAGCAACGTGAAGGTCGTATCAATCGATACAAATGTCTGGCTATCCGTAGAAATATCGCTCAAAAATATGCCAGTATCTATGATTGGAATGAGATGTTTCAACAGGCTTTCGAGGAATTAGAGGGTGACCTTGGTGGCTTAATCCCGTACTGGTGCATACCTGTTGAGGAGTTTGACAATCCAGAGAAAATAGAGCGTATCGTACCCATGTACCCTCTTAGTAGCGATAGGGAATACTATGAGCGCATGAATGCTGTCCTTTCACTCTATCGTTTGACGATGGGACAACCACGTCAGGAAGAACTTATCACGATGTTCAAGAATCTGACGGTGGAACAGACGGAGAAAATGCTTTTCAACCTGTCGCCAATAAAACGTTCAAAAGAAAATATGGTGTAAAGAATAACTTTTTTACAGGGTGTACCGACTTATGGAACAACGCCACACTAATTTTGCATCGTAAACATGAAGTAGAACTCTTAAAAGATTGAAGTCATGAAGGCAAAAAAGTTGTTTTTCAAAGAGTGTCACCTTGCCGGTCGTCAATATCACGATGCTGATGAGGTGTGGGAAGAATTGCATGTCGGAACACTGTTGGAACTGCGTCGCGACTTGGATAATCGCTACGACAAGAATGCTGTGGCTGTAATGTACAACCGTGGACTTGACGAAGACACTGGTACAAACGACGGGTATCTGTTGGGTTATATCCCAAGCGGAGAAAACGAAACAATTGCACAACTGCTCGAAATGGGATGGGACGACATCTTCGAATGTCGTATCAGTAAAATTAACCTTGAAGCACACTACGAGAATCAGGTGCGACTGACTATCCGAATCGTGCGTCACAATAACAAATAATAAGAGAAAAAAGATGAAGACGTTTATATTAATGTGGCGACCTGCCATATCTTCCTATAAAATGGAAAACCTCGAACACGAACTTCAGGAGTACCCCGATGTGTGGTACAACTGGAGTGTATGGGAGCATGAGAAAGCCCACGAAGAAGACCGTTTCTTCATGGTGCGTGTCGGTGAAGGCAAAACGGGTGTCGTGATGAGCGGTTATTTTTCTTCCGAACCATACGAAGATGAAGACTGGTCATGTAAAGGACGACAGACTTTTTACATGGACATGCAGCCCGACTACATATTCCATCCAGAGAATACAGACATACTCACAACAGAGCAGCTGGCCGCCGCCATTCCCGATTTTATCTGGACAGGTGGACTCTCAGGACGTATGCTTACTGATGAACAGGCCAAGCGCCTGGAAGATCTTTGGGAAACCTTCTTGTCCAAGCAGGATGAAAACGTGTACAATGAGAACGAGCTGAAGGCGCGCCGCCAGGGGCCGCTCACCATTGAAGAAGCCATCCGTATAGCCAATGAAGCACACTTCGGTGAGAATGATTTGGATGGGAACCCTGTCATCCTTCATCCTCTCATCGTGGGTCTGAAGGGATGCACCCGTGAGGAAATGATAGCAGGTTTCCTGCATGATGTTGTAGAAGATACTCGAGAAACCTTCACGGGTCTACTTATGAAAGGCGTTGACCGTCCTATCGTGGAAGCGTTGAAGCTGCTTACTCACGAGAAGAGCACTGACTACTATAACTATATACAGCGCATCATTGACAGTGGCAATCCCATCGCCATTCATGTGAAGCAAGCTGACCTCCAACACAATCTGGAGCGCGGACGTGCTGGTGGACACCTTAAGCTGGTAACCAAGCATGAAAAGGCATGGAATATGATTAAGGACATCAAATAGTAAAAGATATGGGATCTATCACCGTAACTGGCAGCGGCAGCATCCATGTGGTGCCTGACGTGACAAGAATAGAGACAAACATCTCAGGGGTTTTCCAAACCTATGAAGCAGCATACGATCAGGCAAAAGAAAATAGTGGTCACTTGAAGGTCACTAATAAATGAAACAAGCAGCCACGATTGCATCGTAACTGCTTGTTTTCTTGTTGTGGGCCATCTAGGGCTTGAACCTAGGACCTCCAGATTATGAGTCTGTTGCTCTAACCAACTGAGCTAAAAGCCCGACTTGTCACATGGAGATGTGATAAGTTTTGTGGTGCAAAGGTAAGAATAATGAGCGAGATGTGCAAATTTTTTTGTTATAAATTTAAAAATATAGGCGTGTAGGGCTGAAAATGACGTTGTCGCATGGGCGCTTTTAAACGAAAACGTTGTTGTAACTTCTTTTTTATTGTTTTGTAACATCTATTATTTGCATATAATTTTAGCAAACCGTAACTTTGCATTTAATTGCGGCAGTGTTGCGGTTTTTACGGTTTGTTGCAGCTTGTGTAAGGAGCCTTGCACCGCGATAAATGAACAAGATAATAAAAGCAAGAAGGCTGGAAAAGATTAAGCAAGAATGCTGGAAAAGATTAAGCAAGAAGGCTGGAAAGATCAAGCAAGAAGGCTATAAATTTTAAAAGACGACGTTTATTGTCAAGACAACAGATTTTTTTATAAAGATGACAGCAGAAAACAAAAAGACGATGAATGGGAAACCCATGACAGGGCAACCTGTGACGGGGCTTACGCCTGCTGAGGTGGAGGAGAGCCGCGCAAAGCATGGAGAAAATGTGCTCACGCCGTCGGAGCGAACACCTCTGTGGAAACTCTACATTGAAAAATATAACGACCCGATAATAAAGATTCTTATCGTGGCGGCACTCGTGTCGCTGGGACTGGCGTTCCTGAACGGTGAGTTTATAGAGACTTTAGGCATATTCCTCGCCATCTTCATAGCCACAACCGTGGGTTTCGTGTTTGAGATGGACGCCGCGCGTAAGTTTAACGCCCTCACGGCCCTCGGCGAGGAGGAGCCCGTGAAGGTGAGACGCGACGGCGACGTGACGGAGATTCCAAGACATGATGTGGTGGTGGGCGATGTCATTATTGTTGAGACGGGCGATGAGATTCCTGCCGACGCGCGACTGGTTGAGGCCACCGACCTGCAATGTGACGAGAGTTCGCTCACAGGCGAGCCTGTCATGACAAAGCATGTGGTCGACGAAGACCATCCCGCCGACACCGAGGCAACCTATCCCTCAGACCTCATTCTGCGTTCAACGATGGTCATGTCGGGTCGCGGCGTGGCTGTGGTCACGGCTGTGGGCGACGCAACGGAGATAGGCAAGGTGGCGCGTAAGGCCACGGAGATTACGGCGGTGAAGACACCGCTGAACATGCAACTCACGAAGTTGGCAAAACTTATAAGTAAGGTAGGCACCGCCATCAGCGTCGCCGCCTTCGTCATATTCCTTTCCCACGACATGCTCACCTCGCCGCTCTGGCACACCACCAACTATGTGGGAATGGCCGGCGTGGTGCTCAAATATTTCATGATGGCCGTGACGCTCATCGTCATGGCTGTGCCCGAGGGTCTGCCCATGGCTGTGACGCTTGCCCTTGCCCTGAACATGAGGCGCATGCTCAAGAGCAACAACCTTGTGCGCAAGCTCCATGCTTGTGAGACCATGGGAGCCGTGACCGTGATATGCACCGACAAGACGGGCACGCTCACGCAGAACCGCATGCAGGTGGCCGACATCATGGTGATGAAGGGGCAGGACGGTCTGCTCAACGAGGCCATAGCCCTTAACACCACCGCCGACATCGATGCTTCGGGACGCGGCATAGGCAACCCCACGGAGAGTGCGCTGCTGCTGTGGCTGCAAGGACAGGGTGCCGACTATCGCTCGCTGCGTTCAGACAACGCCGTGGCTGACCGTCTGCCGTTCAGCACGGAGCGTAAGTATATGGCCACGGTGGCTGCCGTTGACGACGCCGAATGGCTGTTTGTGAAGGGTGCTCCCGAGGTGGTGATGGGCTTCTGCGACATTAGTGAGGCAGACGCTGAGGCTGTGCGTAAGCAGCTCCGCCAGTGGCAAGACAAGGCCATGCGCACGCTGGCGTTTGCTTGCCGACGTGCCGACACGCTCTCTGTCGAGCACCTCACGCTTCAGGCTGTTGTGGGCATCAGCGACCCCATACGCGAGGATGTGCCCAACGCTGTGGCCGACTGCCGCTCGGCCGGAATAGGCGTGAAGATCGTGACGGGCGACACCTCCGCCACAGCCATAGAGATTGCCCGACAGATAGGTGCGTGGGATGACCACACGCCTGCCGAGGCACAGATCACAGGTCCCGCCTTTGAGGCTCTCAGTGACGACGAGGCTTATCGCTATGTGGAGAAGATGAAGGTGATGAGCCGTGCCCGTCCCACCGACAAGCAACGTCTCGTGAACCTGTTGCAGAAGCACGGCGAGGTGGTGGCCGTGACGGGCGACGGCACCAACGATGCGCCCGCTCTCAACCACGCACATGTGGGCTTGTCGCTCGGTTCGGGCACCAGCGTGGCGAAGAACGCCAGCGACATAACGCTCATAGACGACTCCTTCCGCAGCATCGTGAAGGCGGTGATGTGGGGACGCTCGCTCTATAAGAACATACAGCGCTTCCTCTTCTTCCAGCTTGTGGTCAACGTGGTGGCTCTGCTGCTCGTGCTTGGCGGCTCCGTCATAGGCACCGAACTGCCGCTCACCGTGACACAGATTCTGTGGATAAACCTCATCATGGACACGTTTGCTGCCATGGCGCTGGCTTCGCTGCCGCCCACACATGACGTGATGTTGGAGAAGCCGCGCCGACAGACCGACTTCATCATAACGCGCCCCATTGCGAAGGGCATTCTCTCGGTGGGCCTGTTGCTGTTCCTCCCGATGATGGTGTTCCTCTTTTACTGTGAGCGAGGTGCCATGCTTGGGGCAAGTGGCAGCATGGCAGACGCAGGCATGGACGTGCATGAGATGACGCTCTTCTTCACGACGTTCGTCATGTTGCAATGGTGGAACCTGTTCAACGCCAAGGCCCTCAGCAGCGGACATTCGGCTTTCCACCATCTCTTCGCCAACCGCACATTGCTCTTTGTGCTCGCCATGGTGCTCGTGGGTCAGTGGATCATCGTTACCTTCGGCGGACAGATGTTCCGCACGGTGCCGCTGTCGGCTGCCGAGTGGGGATGGATCGTTCTGCTCACCTCGCCTGTGCTGTGGATTGGTGAGATCGTAAGGCTTTTCAAGGGCAAAAAGAACAAATAAAAAGGCATGATGAAAGGATGGAAGGTCTTGGAAAAAGGCCTGGTGAAAGGATAGGAGGCTTTCGTCGTATTAACTGACGGCTTGCGTTGTTTAAGTTTAAGACGCTGGGCTTCTAAAATCCAGACATGGGCTGTTTGAAAAAAAGAAATATGAATATAGAATCGAAAAAGAATATTATCTTCGACCTCGGGCGCATACTCGTAGGTTTGGACAACGAGCGTTGCATTGCGGCGTTTGAGAAGGTAGGCCTTGAGAAGATCGCGTTCTATGTGCGCGAACATAGGGTCGAAGACCTGTTCCTTGCTGCTGAGGTGGGAGACATCACCACGGAGCAGTTTTGTGCTGAGGTGCGTAGCATCTGCCAGTGTGACGTGTCCGACAAAGACATCATCTGGGCGTGGAACGAACTGCTTACGGACATTCCTGACGAGAAGAAGGCGGCGCTGCTCGCTCTCCGCAAACGCGGACATCGTGTCTATCTGCTCTCCAACACCAATTTTATGCATTGGGACAAGTGTGCCGACGACTTCTTTGGCTATTGCGACGGCGAAGGACATGAGTATGGCGTGGACGACTATTTCGATAAGGTCTTCCTTTCTTGCGCCATGCATCTGGCCAAGCCCGACCCTCAAATCTTCGTAGAGGCCCTTCAACAGGCTGGCATCAAAGCCGAAGACACGCTCTTCATCGACGACCGCAACGACAACTGCCAAGGAGCAGCTAAGGTGGGCATAGCTACGCTGCATGACCCTTATGGAACGGAGTGGATGGAAGTTTTAAAGGTAAAAAAGGGCTGACGCCATCTTAAGGGAAAAGTGAAGAACGAAGAGTGAAGAATTCAATAGCCATTCTAAAGAGGAAAAATCAAAATTCGGAAACTCAAAATCGGCTGAAAGCCGATAATTCAAAAATCAAAAATCAAAATTCAAAACTCTTATAGCCCTGGCTATTTACTCCCCTCCCTAAGGGGAGGGGGAAGCCACCGAAGGTGGCGCGGGGGTGGGGCTTCAGGGTGGGGCTTTAGGATGAGACTTAAAAAAATATTATGTCATCATATAAAAATCTTTCACAGGCAGACGGGGCAGAGACCACACATTGCTCATGTGCGGGCGTTGTTGCAACCATCGGCTTTTTTGACGGTGTGCATCGCGGACACCGTTACCTTATAAATAAGGTGATGGAGACGGCGCATGCGCATGCTCAGCAGAGCATGGTCATAACCTTTGACCGGCATCCGCGTGAGGTGCTGCAGAGCGACTATCAGCCGCAGATGCTCACAACGCTCAACACCAAGTTGAGGCTGCTACATGAAACAGGTGTCGACCGCGTGGAGGTGTTACATTTCACGCGCCAGTTGGCAGCTCTTTCGGCCCGCCAGTTTATGGCTCAGGTGCTCAAAGAACGTCTCGGCGTCACAACGCTCGTCATCGGCTATGACCACCGCTTCGGACATAACCGTGCCGAAGGGTTCGACGATTATGTGCGCTATGGAAAAGAACTGGGCATAGAGGTCGTGCAAAGCTCTGAACTCACGGTTCATATAGACCGCTCTTGTCCTCCAGCTTCTGTTTCTTCAGAGGCTCCTTTTGCATCTTCTTCCAAGAATTCTAAAGCTCCTTCTTCAGAGGAATCTAAAGCTCCTTCTTCCGAGGTTCCCAACGCTTCTTCCGAGGTGGCTTCTCCTGTGGAAGAATCTTCTTTCAAAGCTCGCTCTTTTGCTGGAAAATGGGGCATGCATGTAAGCTCCAGTGCTATACGCCGTTTACTGAAAGAGGGCGATGTGGGCACAGCCGATCTGTTTCTTGACCGCCCACACACCATTACGGGTTGTGTGACGCATGGTTTTGCCGAGGGTCGCAAGATGGGATTCCCGACAGCCAATCTCGATACCACGGGTTACCCGTTGCTCATCCCTGCCAATGGCGTGTATGGTGTGTGGGTAAAGATAGGTTGTGCCGATGCTGTGATGGGGAAATGTGAGGTTCCGAACCTTGACGGTTGGCCTTCAGAAATGCCGATCCCAATGATGGATGACCACGACGGTTGGCTCCCTGCAATGCTTAACATAGGCACGCGTCCCACCTTTGACGGTTCAACCACCACCATTGAGGCTAACATTTTCGATTTCAATGACGACATCTACGGTCAGCCCATGACCATCGCCTTCTGTTTTAGACTGCGCAACGAGCAGCGCTTTGATAGCGTTGAGGCTCTTGAAGAGCAGTTGCACAAGGACAGAAAAGAGGTCGAGAGGAGGATGTTTTTAAAGGTAAAAAAGTAAAAAGGTAAAAAAGGGGCTGACGCCATTTTAAGGGAAAAGTGAAAAACGAAGAGTGAAAAATCCTATAGCCCTGGCTATTCACTCCCCTCCATAAGGGGAGGGGTGAGCCGCAAAGCGGCGCGGGGGTGGGGCTTCTGAGTGGGGCTTTAATTTTGTTTATTATATGAAAAATATTCTAACCGCAGGACTCTACTTTGTAGCGTTCATGCTCATTCAGATCATTGTGCAAGGCTCTGCTGCCTTGCTTTGCAAACAGATGTCGGTGACAATGAGTTCGACGGCTCTTGTGCTGACAAGCATAATCGGTGGTGCCATAACCATCGGCGTGTTCGCATGGCGTCGTTGGTCACCGTTCAGTCGCGAATATATGCAGCAGCGACGCTGGGACGTGTTCGTGTGGACAGCACTCATGGCCCTCGGCATCGTGGCTCCCATGCAGCTCATCATAGACCTCTCGGGTCTGGAGATGCCCGTCACGGCACAGCAACTGTTCACACAGCTGCTCAGTAACCAGTGGGGCTTCCTTGCCGTTGCTGTCGTGGTGCCTTTGGCCGAAGAGATGGCGTTTCGTGGTGCCATCTTGCGCACCCTTCTCGACCATTTCGGTCCTTCGGGCCGTTGGTGGGCAATCCTCCTCTCAGCCTTGCTCTTCGGCATGGCCCATGGCAACGCCGTGCAGTTTGTCAACGGCACGGTTGTGGGCCTACTCCTTGGTTGGCTCTATTGGCGCACGCGCAGCATTGCGCCGGGCGTGGTGTTCCACCTTGTCAACAACGCCATCGCTTTCTTTACCTTCAGGTTCATGCCGGGCTTGCAAAACATGAAGCTCACTGACTTCTTCGGTGACGACTATGCACGTCTCGCCCTCTTTATCCTCTGCTCGCTCTGCGTGCTTGTGCCGGCGTGGTGGCAGGTAAAGAGACTTACTGACAGATAAAAAGGCTTGAGGGGGCTTAAGAGTCTTATAAGGTTCTGAACTTTCGCTTTTTAAATATGAAAGTTCAGTAAGGCTTATAAAGTTTATGGGCCATTTAGACCTTATAACCCTAAGCCCTTTCATCTTTTCACTTTTTTAACCTCCTTTTTCTTTATTTTTTTTCTATTTATTACTAACTTTGTGCAATCAAAACCAATTCTAACTTATGATTGCAATCCGAAAACAATTGACGCTTATCGCAACTACAGTTTTTTTAAGCGCAGCATCTGCCATTGGCGCAATGGCAGGAAATCTTACAAAGTACGTTAATCCTTATATTGGAGCAGGCGGACATGGCCATGTGTTCGTGGGAGCCAATGTGCCGTTTGGCATGGTGCAGCTCGGTCCTACAGAGCCGACAAGAGGCTGGGACTGGTGCTCAGGCTACCACTACAGCGACAATGAGATCATCGGCTTTGGCCATACTCACCTCAGCGGCACAGGTATCGGCGACCTCGGCGACATCGCCCTTCTGCCCGTGAGCGATGACAAGCAGGCAAGCACAATCTTCTCTCATGACAACGAGACGGTCAAGCCCGGCTATTATGCCGTGAAGCTCACCAACCCCGGCGTGAACGTGGAGCTGACAGCCACCAACCGTGTGGGCTTCCATCGTTACACCTTCGCAGAGGGACAGAAGCAGAACCTCCTCGCCATCGACCTGAAGCAAGGTATCGGCTGGGACGCTATGACCGACTGTCTCTTGACACAGGAGAGCCCCACACGCATCACAGGTATGCGCCGCTCGAAGGGATGGAGCAACGACCACCGCTACTATTTCGACATGGAGTTTTCAAAGCCCGTGACAATAGTGTCGCGCGACACTGCTCTCACACGCACCGTCATAGCCACAGAGGCCGACGGCAAGCCGCTGCTCGTTAAGGTGGCTCTTTCGCCTATCGACGTTATGGGTGCAAAGGCAAACATGAAGGCAGAGTTGCCGGGATGGGACTTCGATGCCGCTGTGACCGCTGCCGACGAGGCATGGGACAAGCAGCTCGCACGCGTTACCGTGGAGACCGCCGACAAAGAAAAGAAAGAGGTGTTCTACACCGCGATGTACCACTTCATGATCGCTCCTTCGGTGTTCTGCGACGCCAACGGCGACTATCGTGGTGCCGACGGACGCATACACCGTGCCGGCTACACCACCTACAGCACCTTCTCGCTGTGGGATGCCTACCGCGCTGCTTATCCTCTCATGACCCTTGTGTGTCCTGACATGCAGAGCGACCTCGCCAACACGTTCATGAGCATCTTCCGTGAGCAGGGCAAGTTGCCCGTATGGCACCTCGCTGGTTGCGAGACCAACTGTATGGTGGGCAGCCCCGGTGTGCCCATCCTCGCTGACCTCGTGCTCAAAGGCTTTGTCAAGGACAAGGAGCAGGCTTATGAGGCTCTGAAAAACAGCATGATGCTGGAAGAGCGCTCGCTCGGTCTGCTGAAGAAGCATGGCTTCATTCCTTGGGACAAGGAGCCGGAGAACGAGACCGTGGCAAAGGCGCTCGAATATTGTCTTGCCGATGCTGGCGTGGCCAAGGTGGCGAAGATGCTGGGCAAGACCGACGATTATGAATATTTCTTGAAGCGCAGTCAGAGCTACGCCAAATATTTCGACCCCGAGACACGCTTCATGCGCGCCATCTCAGAAGACGGCAAGTTCCGCACACCGTTCGACCCCTTCGATGCGTCACACCGCACAAACGATTATACCGAGGGCAACGCATGGCAGTATACCTTCCTCGTGCCTCATGATGTTCACGGACTGGTGAACCTCTTCGGTTCAGAAAAGGCGTTCGTGACGAAGCTCGACTCGCTCTTCGTCGTTGAGGGATCGCTGGGCGACAACGCTTCTCCCGATGTCAGCGGACTGGTCGGACAGTATGCTCAGGGCAACGAGCCCAGCCATCACGTCATCTACATGTACAATTACATCGGCCAGCCTTGGAAGGCAGCACAGATGCTCCGCCGCATGATGAAGGAGATGTACACCACACAGCCCGACGGTCTGTCAGGCAACGAGGATGTCGGCCAGATGTCGGCATGGTATGTGCTCTCAAGCGTAGGTCTCTATCAGGTGGAGCCTTCAGGCGGCAAGTTCATCATCGGCTCACCGCTCTTTGACAAGGCAACGCTCAACCTCGGCGATGGCAAGACCTTCACCGTGCGCACCGTCAACAACTCTGACAAGAACATATATGTTCAGAAGGTGACGCTCAACGGCAAGGCTTATAACAAGACCTACATCAACTTCAACGACATGAAGCGCGGCGGCACCCTCGTTCTCACCATGGGAGCAAAGCCCTCAAAGTGGGGAACAGCCAAGAAGGACCGTCCGTAAAGGGAGATGAGGCCGGGGGCTTTAAGGCCTTATAAACCTTTAGCCCCCTCTTAACATAAAAATCTTTAACTTTAAACAATAGGAGATATTAGCTATGAAGATGAATCTGAGCTCAACGATCGTGTTGAACAAGATACCAGAGCAGTTCTACCGCCCACGCACAGCTGTGGACAGGTCAGAGATCACTCGTTGTGAGAAAATAACAACCGAGATCTTCCCAAAGGTGGAGGAGGGCGCAAAGCTTATCGCCAACACCATTGAGGCAGAGATCAAAGCCGCACAGACAGCAGGTCGCGAGTGTGTGTTGGGTCTTGGCACAGGCCAAAGTCTCACACCCGTGTTTGAAGAGCTGATACGCCGTCATGAGGAAGGCTTGAGCTTCGCCAACGTGGTGGTGTTCAACGCCTACGAGTATTTCCCCCTGAAGGTCGGAAGCAAGAACAGCAGCCTGCATAAGCTCCATGAGCTGTTCCTCGACAAGGTAGACATTAAAGCCTGCAACATCTTCTCGCCCGACGGCACCATTGGACAGGATAACGTTCAGGCCCACTGCCGCGCATACGAGCAGAAGATTGCCGACAAGGGCGGTCTTGACATCATTGTGCTTGGCATCGGACGCATGGGCAACATCGCGACCAACGAGCCTGGCAGCACCCTCACGAGCACATCGCGCATCATCCTTACCGATGCCATCTCTCGCGAAGAGATGACCATGAGCTTCGGCTCACAGGAGCCTGTGCCGCCATGTACGCTGACCATGGGTGTGGCCACTATCCTCAAAGCTAAGAAAATCTTCCTCACAGCATGGGGCGACGAGAAGGCAAGCATCATAGAGAAGACGGTTGAAGGCCCCATCACCGACACCATTCCAGCCACATTCTTACAGACCCACAACGATGCCACCGTGGTCATTGACCTCGCAGCAGCAGCCAAGCTCACACGCATTGTGCGCCCATGGCTTGTTACCAACTGCGAGTGGACCGACAAGCTCACACGCTCTGCCGTGGTATGGCTCTGTCAGAAGACGGGCAAGCCCATCCTCAAGCTCACAAACAAAGATTATAACGACAACGGTCTGAGTGAGCTGCTCGCCCTCTATGGTTCTGGCTACAACGTTAACATCAAGATCTTCAACGACTTGCAGCACACCATCACAGGCTGGCCTGGCGGCAAGCCCAATGCCGACGACACCTACCGTCCGGAGCGTGCCAACCCGTTCCCCAAGCGCGTTGTCGTGTTCTCACCGCACCCCGACGACGATGTTATCTCGATGGGTGGAACCATACGCCGACTTGTGCAGCAGGGTCATGATGTGCACATTGCCTACGAGACCTCCGGCAACATTGCCGTGGGCGATGAGGAGGTGACACGCTTCATGCACTTCATCAACGGCTTCAACCAGCTGTTCATCAACAACAGCGACGAGACCATAAAGAAGATGTATGCCGACATCAAGACGTTCCTCGCTGCAAAGAAACCCGGCGACATGGACACCGCCGACATACGCACCATCAAGGGCCTGATCCGTCGTGGCGAGGCCCGCACGGCATGTACCTTCAACGGCATTCCTCTCGACCATGTCCACTTCCTTGACCTCCCCTTCTATGAGAGTGGAAAGATCGAGAAGCTCCCCATGGGTGAGCGCGATGTAAACATTGTGCGCGACCTGTTGTTGCAGATCAAGCCGCAGCAGATCTTTGTTGCCGGCGACCTTGCCGACCCCCACGGCACACACCGCAAGTGTACCGACGCTGTGCTTGCTGCTCTCGACCTTGAGAAAGAGGACAAGGCGGCATGGCTCAAAGACTGCCGTGTGTGGATGTATCGTGGTGCCTGGGCTGAGTGGGAAATAGAGAACATCGAGATGTGTGTGCCCATGAGTCCTGAGGAGCTGCGTGCAAAGCGCAACTCTATCCTCAAACACTCGTCGCAGATGGAGAGCGCACCGTTCCTTGGCAACGACGAGCGTCTGTTCTGGCAGCGCTCAGAAGACCGCAACCACGACACCGCCAAGCTCTACCACGACCTTGGCCTTGCATGCTACGAGGCCATGGAGGCCTTCGTAGAGTATGTGCCATAAGCCAACGGGGAAGAAAAAAATATAATCCTGTATAAAAATCGATCGGCCATATCTTTATCCGGAAGGGTAGGGATGTGGCTTTTTTCGTGCCCATAAGAAGGGATGACACGTTTCTTCTTGTTATCTCTTCATGCCATCTTTTCTTTTTATCTCCTCGTGCCATCTTTTTTTATCTCTTCTTGTCTTTCAAAAAGACATGATTTTGCTAAAATTTGAACCAATGTGATGTCTTAAGTCTGTAAATGCTGACGAAGCATGAGAAAAGACGAAAAAGAAGTGGCGAAATATATTAAAAAACAACACAAATAAAATAAAAAATGTTATCTTGTGTTAAAACATTAAGGTTTTGTTACATTGTTTTTGCAGTTCTTATACATTAATTATAATTTTGCAAACTGTAAGCAAAAGGAAAGAAAAAATATCAAAAAAAAAAAAACGTACACTTTTAGTTACGGATTGATATTTGTCAAGTGCTTTTCTGTTCAAACTATGAAAATGGACTTTGAATTTGTGTGCGTAAACACACAGAAAACAAGATAAACAAGAATAATGAAAAGGAGGTTAAAAGAAGATCTAAGGAGGTTAGAATGAAAAGGAGGTTAAAAGGAAGATCTACGGAGGTAAAGGTTAAAAGAAGATTTAAGGATTATGAAGAATGTGAACGTGACAGAGGATAACATTCTTTGCAATAAATTCGTCCTTCGTCATTAATGTTTTTTTACCAAAAAGCATTTTTAAAGACAAACGGCGGCTATAAACGACAATAAAAGAAAACAAATAAAACAACATAATTTTTTAATAAGCATTTAGAGAGAGATTCTTATGGAAAAAAGACTAACAATGATTTTTGCCACACTGTTCCTATGTTTAGGAATGGCTATGGCTCAGAGTAAAGTCAGCGGAGTCGTTACGTCGGCAGAAGACGGCGAACCCGTGATTGGAGCTTCCGTAAAGGTCGTAGGTACCAACACAGGTACCGTAACCAACATCGACGGACAGTTCCAGCTTCAGATTGCTGATGGCGCGAAACTTGAGATTTCGTACATCGGCATGCAGACAAAAACCGTGAAAGCAACCCCCAAGATGAAGATTGTGCTCGATCCCGATAACCAGTCGCTTGACGAGGTTATGGTTGTGGCCTTCGGTACCGCCAAGAAGAGCGCGTTCACCGGTTCGGCTGCTGTGGTCGATGCCAAGGAGCTGTCGAAAAAGGTTGCCACCAACGTGGCAGAGAGCCTTGTAGGATCGGTTGCCGGTCTGCAGCTGCGTGGACAGTCGGGTCAGCCCGGCACCTCAGCCGTTCAGGGCGACGACCCCTCTTCAGGTATAAAGATTCGTGGTATCGCCTCAATGTATGCTTCTACCAACCCTCTGGTCATCGTTGACGGCGCACCTTATCCCGACAACCTTTCAAGCATTCCTTCAGACGACATCGAGAGCGTTACCGTGCTCAAGGATGCTGCTTCGGCAGCCCTCTACGGTGCGCGTGGTGCCGCCGGTGTAATCATCGTGACCACCAAGAGCGGCAAGAACCGCGACGCTGAGATCACGGTAGACGCAAAGTGGGGTGCCAACTCACGCGCCGTGCAGGACTACGACGTCATCACCGACCCCGCCGAATATTATGAGGCTGTCTATGCTGCCGCCTATAATAAGTCTTACTATGGTGAGGGCCTCTCGGCATCGGCTGCCAACATCGCTGCCAACAACACCATGCTCAATGGTCTGGCTTACAACATCTACACCCTGCCCGAGGGCCAGCAGCTCATCGGCTTGAACGGCAAGATCAACCCTGCCGCCACACTCGGCCGCACATACGAGAAGAACGGTGAGAAGTATTACCTCACCGGCGACGACTGGAACAAGGCTACCTACAAGACAGCGATGCGCCAGGAGTATAACATCAGCGCCAAGGGCTCTTACGACCGTGGCTCGTTCTATGCCTCTGCAGGCTACCTCAACGACGAGGGTATCATCGACAACTCAAGCTACGAGCGCATCAGCGCACGCGCCAAGGCCGACTACCAGGCAAAGAAGTGGTTGAAGCTCGGCGTCAACGCACAGTATGTCCACTCTGACACCAAGTCGAGCCCTAACCTCGACGAGAAGATGGGTTCTGTCAACACCATGTATTTTGCTGCACGCATCGCTCCCATCTACCCCATCTACATCCGCAAGGTGGGCGACGACGGCAAGCCCTACATCGCTACCGACAAGTATGGTCACCAGCGTTACGACTACGGTGTGCCCGCCGGCTACGGCATGACACGTCCGTTCTCGGCAACAGGTAACCCCCTTGGCGCCAACCTGTACAACACCAACGACCTCGGCGTGAACCAGCTCAACGGCACATTCATCGCCGACATCAGCTTCACCGACTGGTTGAAGCTCAACGTCACAAGCAACGTCAACTATAACACCGCTGAAAGCAGCATCTACACCAACTCGTTTGAGGGTCCTGGCTCTGGCGACAACGGCCGTCTGGAGAAAGGCAACACCAACACCCTGCGCACCAACAACACGCAGACGCTGACCTTCATGAAGAGCTTCGGCAAGCACAATGTTGACGCTCTCGTGGGTCATGAATATTACAAGCAGCAGGTCAAGTATCTCTATTCAGCAGCCAAGGGCGAGTTCTCACCCTACCTGCAGGAGATCTACGCATACGCCAACAAGTATGACGGCTCGTCTTATACTAACAACTACAACGTAGAGGGCTTCTTCGGCCGCGCACAGTATAACTACGACGGCCGCTACTTCGCTTCGCTCTCTTATCGTCGCGATGCCTCTTCTTACTTTGCCAAGGATCACCGTTGGGGCGACTTCTGGTCTGCAGGCGGCGCATGGATCATCAGCAAGGAGAAGTGGTTCAACGCTCCCTTCGTCGACGAGTTGAAGCTCAAGGCATCTATCGGTCAGCAGGGTAACGACAACATCGGTGCCTTTGCCTACACCGACCTCTACACTCTCACCCCTAACGCCTCTAACAACGGCATGTCGCCCTCGTTCGGACAGATGGGTAACGAGAACATTACATGGGAGACAACGACCAACTTCAACGCTGGCGTGGAATTCTCTCTCTTGAAGAGCCGCCTCACAGGTTCTATCGACTTCTACACCAAGAAGACCTCTGACCTGCTGTTCTGGTTGTCTATACCTGAGGGTCAGGGTACCCGTGGCTACTACGGCAACCTCGGTGACATCCGCAACACCGGTATAGAGCTTGTGCTCTCGGCTGCTGTTATCCGTACAAAGGATATCGACTGGAACATCACCGCCAACCTCTCGCACAACAGTACGAAGATCCTGAAGCTGCCCGCAAGCAAGATCCAGGACAACGGTGGCTTCCGCGAGGCCATGGAGCCTCTGCGCATCCTGCCTATGTGGTACCGCGAGGGCGGTCCTCTCTACAACGCCATGCTGCCCGACTATGCCGGTGTCAACGAGAAGGGTGAGGCCCTCTACTGGGTCGATGCCAACATCGCCGAGGGCAAGGAGTCGCAGATCGCTGCTCACGAGCACTCTTACACCACCACCGACTACAGCAAGGCCAGCTACTATGAGCAGGGCTCTCTGCTGCCCAAGGTGTTCGGCGGTCTGTCTACCAACTTCCGCTACAAGAGCTTCGATGTTGCAATGACCTTCGACTACCAGATTGGCGGCTATGTCTACGACCAACAGTATGCACAGCTCATGCAGACGCCTATCACCAAAGGCGAGAACTGGGGACAGGCCATCCACAAAGACTGGGCAAAGGCATGGAGCGCCAACAACACGTCAAGCAACATTCCGCGTTGGCAGAATAGTGACAACTATGCCACCTCTCAGTCAAGCCGCTTCCTCACCAACGCCGGCTACTTCAACTTCCAGTCGTTCTCTGTAGGCTACACCCTGCCGAAGGGACTGATTCCTGAGGTTAGCAAGATCCGCGTCTATGTGATGGGTGAGAACCTGGCCTTCTGGTCAGCACGCAAGGGTCTTGACCCACGCTTCTCATTCCTTGGCTCAGGTTATGTAGGCACCTACTCACCCATCCGCAACATCTCGGGTGGCATACAGGTAAGCTTCTAATGTATAGCTGTTGACGAGCGGCAAGCAACGCTTCTTGTTACTTGTCTGCTCGTTACAGAAAGCAAGTATTTCTTGTCTTGCAAAACAATAAAAACAAAAAAAACGATTTCACGATATGAACAAAAATATATTAGCTTTGGTTGCCGCCGCTCTGGTGGTCTCTACCTCGATGACAAGCTGTATCGAGGAGTATGAGCCGTCAAAAGGCTATGCATCTGGCGATCAGGTAGCACAGGCACCGACAGCCTATGAGTCGCTTGTGAGCGGTCTCACATCAACTCTTGCCGGAACATTTATCTATAGTGACGATGACTACGATGCCGACGATTTCGGCTACCCTGCCATGATGATTAAACACGACATTATGGGTCAGGACATGACACCTATAGACGCATCGGGAAACGAGTGGTTCGCCACTCAATATTCTGCCAGCGTGGCCCTCGGCCCGCAGTATGCAGCCTGCCAGATGCCTTGGACCTACTACTATGGTTGGATAAAGAGCTGTAACAACGTGCTCAAGAGCTACGGCGGCGAGAACGTGTCAGAGAACCATTACACAGGTGTGGGCATAGCTTATGCTCTTCGCGCAATGTATTATCTTGACCTCGTGCGCACCTATGGTGCCGAGACCTACGCCAAGAACAAGCAGGCAGAGACCGTGCCTATGGTCACAGAGGTCGAAGCAGCCGACATGACGAAGAACCCGCGTATGACCAATGAGCAGGCCTTCGCCTTCATCCTCTCCGACCTTGACCAGGCAGAGAAATATCTCGCCGACTATCAGCGTTCTGACAAGACCACTCCCGACCTCAGCGTGGTGTATGGTCTGAAGGCTCGCGCCTACCTCACCATGGAGGATTGGCCAAACGCCGAGAAGTATGCCAAGCTCGCCATGACTGGCTACAGCGTGATGACGGGCGCACAGTATACCGACTACGAGACGGGCTTCAACACACCTAACGACGCGTGGATGTTCTGCGTGCAGTATAAGGCAACCGACGACAACATCAAGCTTAACGACGGCGACTCGTCATGGGGCTCAAAGATGATCACCGAGAGCGGCATGCTCGACAATCCTGGAGCAAGCTGTGGCTATGCTGCCAACTATGGCAAGCCGCTCTTCATCGACCGTCACCTCTACGAGACAATACCTGCAACCGACTGCCGCAAGAAGTGTTTCGTCGACTTCTCTGCCGACGATGCTACGTCAGAAGAGGAGCTTTACTCTATCCTCAGCACCAACACACAGAACCCCGAGCTGCTCGCCATGAACAAGCCTAAGTTTGGTGGTCTGGAGGTTAAGTTCCGTTCAACAGGTGGCTCACAGGGCCGTTACGACAAGTATGTGGGCTTCTGCGTGGCTGTGCCTCTCATGCGTGTTGAGGAGATGAAGCTCATCGAGGCCGAGGCTGTAGGCATGCAGAGCGGCCGTCAGGCTGAGGGCATCTCTCTGCTCACCGCCTTCGCCAAGCAGCGCGACGCCAGCTACGAGTATGGCAAGCACAACGAGGCTTACGGCAACAGCGCTACCTCTGCCTTCCAGAACGAGATTTGGTGGCAGCGCCGCGTAGAGTTCTGGGGCGAGGGTCTGTCGATGTATGACATCAAGCGCCTGCAGAAGGGCATCATACGCAGCTATGAGGGCACCAACCACGTTGACGGTTACCAGTGGAACACCACCACAACGCCAGATTGGATGAACTGGTGCATCACCAACGGCGAGTGCAACTACAACACCTCTTGTACCAACAACCCGACACCGTCGGCACCTTCAGGCAACTCTCAGAAGTTTGTGTGGTAACCAACGGTCGTGAGACAATCGCTAAGGGTTAGCAAAAAAATTGTTCAAACAAAAAATTGACAACAACGATGAAAAAATATATTTTTGGATTGATGGCTGTCGCTGCTGCGATGTTCATGACATCGTGCTCTGCCGATGAGGGCACAGAGCCCGGCAACGACTCAAAGGCTTATGTGATGACCAACACTTACAGTGTGGCTCCGCCGCTTGATGCCGATGCCGACTTTAAGGTGCGCGTGTCTACAAACTCTGCCACCGAGAGCGCATACATTCTGCTTGAGAAGCATGCCGACTATTCTAAGCACATTGCCGAGCTTGGACAGGAAGGCTACAACGACTTTGTGGTAAAGAACGGCGGCTTGGTGAAAGGAGTGAAAGGCCAGTCGGAGGTAGACACTCTGTTCTACGGCCTCAAGGGCGATTATATGGCCACTGTGGTGGCTGTGAACGCCAAGGGTCAGGCACAGGCTGCCGACAGCGTGTCGTTCAGCGGCATAACATGGAACAAGGTGTGCGACGGAAAATATTATTTCAATGCAGACGTAGCTCCAATTGTGGGCAAGGAGTCGGCCGACTGTGAGCTCGACGTTGATGCCAACAATCCTTCAAGCTACCGCATTAAAAACGTCTACGGACAGGGCTACAACTTGAAGTTTAAGAAAGCAAAGAGCGGAAGCACCGATGATCAAGGCAATGCGTTCAACTACATCTTGGTGCCCAAGTTCTCGACAGGTCTCACCTACAAGACGTTGGGCACAGTCTACATGACCGATGCCTACACCTTGACTGGCTCGGAAGACTATCTCGACAACGGCATCTACGCCGACAACAGCCTCTTCATCTGTACCGTTTACTCGGTATCACAGGGCAACTTTTCGGTGTTGAAGTATGACAAGTTTGTGCCTAACAATTAAAATGCTGTTGGGCTTTAAAACATTGTTTTAAGCCATTATTGAGAACTTATATTTATTCAGTTCTTTTTATTCTGAATAGATCTTCTAAATAACAATTGAGGACGGACTACCAGTGATGGCAGTCCGTCTTTTGTTGTATGCTCGGCACGAGCATTGTCTAACGGGTGCAAGTCCCGAGTAAGCCCTAAT
>UQTI01000028.1 GCA_900543975.1 uncultured Prevotella sp.
GTATAGACGAGAAACTTGCTCTTCGACAGAAGATGCTTGACGATGCCAACGCTACGATTACAGAAGCCAAACAAAGACTTGCTGAAATGAAATACGAGCACAGCAGAATACAAGAAGTTCTTGGTGAAGACCGGGACTTGCACTCAATTCAACTTCAAAGAAACATGCTTGCCACTTTCAACAGTATGCTCGTTTCTTCATTAGAGCCTCTTACCTCTACGTTCACCGACCGTCAGCAGGGAATTCTAAATGAGTCTGGCTATTCCGACTTGATGCGAAACAGTAGCCAAATCATCAACTGCGCCATGCTTCTTTCGCTTGGCTATATCCGTGAAGCTACAACCTATGCAGAATCATGTGGCGGTGGCAGTTCGCCAGACTCTGGTTGGGGACGAGACAAGGATGAAGACGATGATCATTGGTGGCGCAGGTGCATTGCAGTATCGGCTGCGATGATACGACCAGCGAGGTATCGGTTGCGACGTGGACGGTAAATAATGAGTCCAAATGTTCAATGGTATTTCCCATTCATTGAACATTTGGCTCAAAATACAATTATTTTGATAACACTTTCCAATATCCACTCTTGAAACTGCCGACACGTTCTAAATAGCCAGTCTTTTTGAGAAATGCTATTTCACGCTTGGCGGTGGCATCCGACAATCCTGTTTTCTCACAAAGCCTTTCTCTGCTTAGATTCTTTTCCTCTGAGAACATCCGCAAAATCATCTTCTGCCTCTCGGTTAAGTTTATTGGGTCATTTATTGGGTCATTTATTGGGTCATTCGATGAACTATATGAAACATCGTTTTGAATATGTAATGTCAATTTTACCTGCATTAGTTCGGGTTGCTCCAATAACTCAGGCTTTATCCAATGCTTTTCATTCCATGCGTTTAGAATGAGTGGAAAGCCCGAGCCAAGGTTCTCGCCATAGCCTATCATGCGGAGCATATTCTGCATACGCTGATTACCTGCCTTTGACTCGCCACCTTTGTAAATCTGCTCAATAGGCAGTTTCAGAAGTCCTGGATTGGTCAGAACAAAACAATCGTCATACTTTTCAACTTTCAGCACTCCATTCACCATAAAATCGGAATGAATAACCATATTTGTAACGGCTTCACGCACAGCCTTGGCTTGAAGCGTATCGTCTTTGCGCACTACACCGTCCATACTGAAAGGGTGAGGCAAATCACGACCTTTAGTCTGTTTATATCTTTACTCATATTTGCGTATAATTATTTGGAAAGTACAAAAGTAGTGATTCCCTGTTAGAATAACGAATAAAGGTGTTGAATTATTATGTTAGATAGTGATATTTGTGTTATATAGATGATATATACATCAATTTATAGAATATGTGAGCTAATCTATCTGACTATAGTTTGTCATTTTGTGACTCATAAAATGGGCGATGTCAAGTGAAATACAATAAAATTATGAGAAATACGGATGAAAACAACATAAACTTTGCCAACCACAACAAATTAGCGACGAATTATGTTGGCAAAATGTTGGCAATTTCATAAACTAAAAAAAATCCTAACTGCTCATATTCAAGCAGTTAGGATTTATCTGGGTGCGCCTGATAGGACTCGAACCTACACGTCGCGGGACACTAGATCCTAAGTCTAGCGCGTCTACCAATTCCGCCACAAGCGCATTAAGCGAATGCAAAATTAATAATAAAAGGTGGAATGGGCAAATTTTGAAGACTTTTTATTGAGAATTTGGAAGAAATGGGCTTTATCCCTCATCATCTTTAATTTTCTCGATCTGTCAAGCGAAAATGTTTTCAGAAGCAATTGGGCTTTATCCTTCATCCTCTTTAATCTTCTCAATCTGTCAAGCGAAAATGTTTTCAGAAACAATTGGGCTTTATATCCCATCCTCTTTAATCTTCTCAATCTGTCAAGCGAAAATGTTTTCAGAAGCAATTGGGCTTTATACATCATCCTCTTTAATCTTCTCGATCTGTCAGGCGAGAATGTTTGCAGAAGCAATTGGGCTTTATACCTCATCCTCTTTAATCTTCTCGATCTGTCAAGACGAGAATGTTTTCAGAAGCAATTGAGCTTTATACATCATCCTCTTTCATCCCAACACCTTGGCATTGAGATAGCCCACAAACTTGTCGCGGTAGCTGTCGCCGATGGGCAGGAAGGTGTCGTTATCGAGAATTACGCGGTTCTTGTTGACCTCCTGTATCTTTTGCAGATTGACGATGTAAGAACGATGTATGCGCATAAACTTGACGGCTGGCAGACGCTCCTCTATGCGCTTCATACTGAGCAACACGACGATGGGACGCTGGCCCTCAACGTAGATTTTAAGATATTCGCTCATGCCCTCCACATAACGTATGTCGTGCATGTGAACCTTCACCACCTTATGCTCCGTCTTGAAGAAGATGGTGTCGTCGAGGAGGTTCTGCACCGATACCCGACGCTCAAGCTCAAACTGTCGTTTCAGCTTCAACGCGGCATGGTTAAACTCATCCATGCCGAAGGGCTTGAGCAGATAGTCGACGGCATCGAGCCGAAAGCCGTCAATGGCATACTCCGAGTAGGCTGTGGTGAAGACCACGAGTGGCGGGGCTGCCAGGGAACGCACAAAATCGAGTCCGTTGAGGTCAGGCATGTTGATGTCCACAAACATGGCATCAACGTTCTCGCTGTCAATGACCTTGCGTGCCGCATCGGCGCTAAGACATTGGTCGACGAGTTTGAGAAATGGCACCTTGCTCACATAAGAGGCCAACTGCTGCAGGGCAAACGGTTCGTCATCCACGACCAGACATTTTATCGTATTCATAGAGGAAGGTTTTTTATTTTTTATTTTTTATTTTTTATTTTGTGTTCTTATTTTTTGTTTTATGTTCTTATTTTTTATTTTATGTTCTTATTTTTTATTTTATGTTCTTATTTTTATTTTGTATTCTTATTTTCTTATTTCTTTATTCTCCTTTTTTGTTTCTTTATCCTTGTTTTCCATTCTTGTCAGAACCATTGTTCACCGTCTTCTCCTGTGGCCGTTCCTTCAAGACAGGCATCACGAGCTTAACGTCAAAGCGTTGCTCGCTGTCCTTGATCTCGAGCTTATAGTTGGTGTCGTAGAGCAGATCCAGGCGTTTGCGCACATTGACCAAGCCCACGCCCCCTTTCTCACACGTCGGTTTCGCGGTGTGCTTACTGTTGCTGCATGTGAACACGACGTTGCCGTCGACCACATCTATCGACACCTCCACAAACGACTGTCCGCTGTAGCTTATGCCATGCTTGAAGGCGTTCTCGGCAAAGATGATAAGAAGCAGAGGCGGCACGTTACAGTCGGTCATGCGTTCAGGCACCGTGAGCGAGGTCTTTATGTCGTCAGTAAACCTGAGCGACATCAGTCGGAAGTAGTGGCGCAGAAACTCGATCTCCTTCTTCAACGACACGCTCTCCCTGTTGGCGTCATAGAGCACATAACGCAGCATCTTCGACAGCTCCACGATGGTGGTCTTTGCCTTCTCGGGGTTGATGTCGACAAGAGCGTGAATGTTGTTGAGGGTGTTCATGTAAAAATGCGGATTGATCTGGTAACGCAGATAAGCGAGCTGATGCTCCAGATTCTGGTTCTCCACGAGCTGCATCTCTATCGAGTCGCGCTCAAGTTTAAAGAACAGTTTCACGCCGAGGTTCATGCCCATGAGCAACATCAACACCACGGTGCTCACGATGTCGATGGACGCTCCCGGGAGCTGCGGCAGCACCGAGTCGCGCACCTGCACCACGGTGTCATGGAAGAAATAAACCATGAACGACTGGAAGGCTGTGAAGACCACAAGCAGCAACACCGCCATGCAGAGATACAGGTGTATGTCGCGCCTTTTAATAAGAATGGCGTTGAGCAAGGCGTTGTTTATGATGAAGGCCACCAGAAACATGCAGGTGTAACGCCACATGTCTATGATCTCGTCCCACAAGAAATAGAGCTCCGCCACGTTCACCACACGCACATACATGTTCATCATTGGCGCGGTGAATATAATAATCCACAACGCCAGATAGACAAGGTTCTCTATGCGGTTTCGCTTCAAATGGTTTATAAAAGCTTTCATGCTTCTTGGTGAATGGAAATGTGCTTGTCTGCTATAAAGCAGGGCTCGTCGGCGCACTCTCTTACAACTAATTATGCAAACTTACACATTTTATCGCAAAGAAGAGAAGGAAAAGGGCAAAAAGTTGTTGAAAAGCTTATTTTATTGTATCTTTGCAAAAGATAAGCTGCACCTCAGCAAAGCTATCAAGCAAGCTTGCTTCTTTGCGTGGACATCTTTGCGGAGGCATCTTCTAAAAACATCTTTGCGAAACACAAGACATCTCACCTAAAGGATGGAGGACATTCTATGAACAATCTGACGATCATCATAAAAACCGTTGTTTTAACAGCATTGCTCCACATGGTTGCTCCACACGCCACGGCGTGGGGACTATCTCCCGTCATGGTTGGCCCAGAACGCAACAGCCAGATTGTGCTTCATGAAGATTGTCTAAACACAGACGACGATAACGATGACGACGAGAACGTAAACATAACGGTAGACAAAGATGACCTTGACGGAACTGAAGGAGACGGAACAGGTGAAAACGGTGGAGACGGAACAGAAGGAACAGGTGGAACAGGAGAAGGTAACGGAACAGGAGAAAATGGCTCAGGAGAAAACGGAACAGGAGAAAATGGCTCAGAAGGAAACGGAACAGGCAGCGACACCCCTGACCAGCAAGAAGAGCAGTTGTTTGTTCGCGTCAACGATGCGTCACAGCTTGCTGACGGCGACGTGGTAGTGATAGGCAACGCCGCAAACCACGCCCTCATGTCGATCCAGGAAGAGAAAAAGCGCCGCAAGGCCATCAGCGCCACGTTCGATGAAGACGGTCGCCCCACGGTGCCAGACGGAGCACAGCTCATAACCCTGTCGCGCCGTTCCAAAGGATGGATGCTAAAGGTCGACGACACCCATTGTCTGGCAGCAACAAACAGTTCCACGCAAGAACTGAAGACCGTGACGACATCGTCGAAAGAGCTAACCACAGCCAAGATAGACATAGACCCGTTGACGGGCGACGCGCAGATAGAGTTTAACGGCAGCCGCGCCAACAACACCTGCCTACGCTTCTCCTCCACCAGCAGCGTGGGCTTCTTCCAATGCTACTCATCGCCTTACAGCGTAAAGCCTGTGCAGATCTATCGCCGCGTGCTGCGTGTCGGTCCATTGCATCTCTACGCCGACCCATCGTCAGAGAGCGAGACTGACGACAACGCCACCCAACTGAGCCGTGCCAACGGCCACCTGGCCGAGAGCATAACGCTCCACCGCACGTTCTGCGCCGACGGCGGATGGTACACGCTCTGCCTGCCCTTCGCCCTCACCCCTTCCGACATCGCCACCACGCTTCAAGGAGCCGTGGTTGAGCATCTGTCGTCAGCCGGACGTGCCGAAGACGGCACACCCCTATTGTCGTTCAAGCGCACCAACGCCGTGGCAGCAGGGCAGCCGTTCATAATGAAGCCCTCAGCAACCGTCACGGACCCCGTGTTCTCGTCAAGAGACATCGTGGCAAGCGAACCCACGCCCGTGACGAAGACCATCGCCGCGAGCGCCACCCACGGGCAGACAGACATACAGATGTGCGGCACCTACGTCCCCACCCCTCTTCTCGGCACCGCCTACCGCTTTCTCAACAGCAGCGGCACACACATCTCCGTGCCCAACGGTGAGGGCGAACTTAAACCGTTTCGCGCGTTCTTCGTCTTCTCCGACTATGCCGATGCCGCAGCTGCCGTGGTCAACCACATCGACGACAGCACACCGTCGGCCATAAGCACACCCTTCGCAGGAGGCGCAACCGAAGAAGGCAAAACCTTAGAAGGCCAAACCGCAGGAGGCGCAAACAAAGAAAAAGCGACCTCTGTCTACGACCTCCTCGGCCGCAAGGTGAGCAAGACACAACCGTCACACAGCCCGCGCATCGTCATCATGAACGGGCGCAAGACGGTAGAAAGAAGCCGATAAACAGCCGAAAGAACCATTTAAATTGATTTTCACAACCATCTTCAAAAAAAAATGAGTAAGTTTGCAGTTGCAAATTAAGAATACACATTTAACGACAAGAGCTTATGCCCGACCTGACACAATATTTTCCCATCACCAACCCCAGCCTCATCTTCTTCCTGGTGCTTGTCATCATTCTGTTGGCACCCATCATCATGGGCAAACTGCGCATTCCGCACATCATAGGCATGGTGCTGGCAGGCGTGGCCATAGGACAGTATGGTTTCAACATCCTTGTGCGCGACGACTCGTTCGAGCTCTTCGGCCGTGTAGGCCTCTATTACATCATGTTCCTCGCCGCCCTTGAGATGGATGTGGAGGGGGTGAAGAAGAACAAGGGCAGGCTGTCGCTCTTCGGTCTGCTGACGTTTGCCGCTCCGTTCACCCTTACGTTCATCATGTCAGAGTGGCTGTTGGGCTACCCCACCATCGCCTCGCTGCTCTTGGGCTGCCTCATGGCCAGCAACACCCTCATAGCCTACCCCATCGTGAGCCGTTACGGCCAGCAGCGCAAGCCGAGCGTGGCTCTTAGCGTGGGAGCGTCCATGCTCTCGCTCCTGGTTGCGCTGGTGGTGCTTGCCGCCTTGGTGGCATCGCACAACGGGCAGACGGGCGTGCTGTTCTGGCTGTGGTTCGTAGCCAAGTTTGTGATCTATTGTGGCGGCCTCGCCATCCTCATACCCAAGCTCACGCGCTGGTTCCTGCGTCGTTACAGCGACGCCGTCATGCAGTTTATCTTCGTCATGGCCATGCTCTTCATGAGTGCTGTCCTGAGCGAGAGCATAGGTCTTGAGGGCATCTTCGGCGCCTTCCTCTCGGGGCTCATCCTCAACCGCTACATACCCCATGTGTCACCGCTGATGAACCGCATCGAGTTTATAGGCAACGCCCTCTTCATACCCTATTTTCTCATCGGTGTGGGCATGCTCATCAACGTGCGCCTCGCCTTCAGCGACACCGGTGTGCTGTGGGTGGCCCTTGCCATCACCCTGTTCGGCACAGTGGGCAAGGCCATTGCCGCCTACCTGTCGGCCCTCCTGTTCCGCCTGCCCCTCAACACGTCGGGCAACATGATGTTTGGTCTCACCTCTGCCCATGCAGCAGGCGCCATTGCCATCATCATGGTGGGCATGCGCCTCACCACCCCCGACGGCTCCGTGCTCGTGACGGGCGAGATGCTTAACGGCGTGGTACTGATGATTCTGCTCACCTGCCTCATCTCCACCGTTGTGACCGAACAAGCGGCACAGCAGATCACGCTGCGCGACAAGGAGATCCCGCAAGAAGACACACAGGACGACGAGAAGATGCTCATCCCCATGAAATATCCCGAGTATGCCGTGCGCCTGGTAAACCTCGCCATCATGATGCGCAACCCTAAGCTTGGCCGCGGTCTGGTGGGCCTGTCGGTGGTCTACGACGACGTTGACATGCGCCTGAACCAAGAGCGCGGACAGCGTCTGCTGGAAAAGGTTCAACAATATGCTGCGGCAGCCGACGTGAAGATGCAGACCCAGGTGCGCGTGGCTGCCAACATTGCCAACGGCATAAAGCACGCGTTCAAGGAGTTTAGAGCATCAGAGATCATCATTGGCATGCACATGCACCAGGAGGTGTCGGCAAGCTTCTGGGGCGAGTTTCACCAGAGCTTGTTCAACGGCTTGAACAGGCAGATTATCATGGCTCGCCTGAAGCAGCCGCTGAGCACCATACGCCGCATAGAGGTGGCGGTGCCGTCGAGGGCACAGTTTGAGCCTGGCTTCTACCGCTGGCTGGAACGTGTGGCCCGCCTGTCGGTGAACCTCGAGTGTCGCACCATCTTCCACGGCCGCACCGACACGCTGGCTCTCATCAACCAGTATGTGCGCAACCGCCATCCCGAGATGCGTGTCGAGTTTATGCAGATGGACCATTGGAACGAGATGCCGCGCCTCGCTGCCACCATTGCCGAAGACCATCTGTTCATCGTCATCGCCGCCCGCAAGGGCACGGTGTCTTACAAGAACGCGCTGGAGCATCTGCCAGAGGAGATTCAGCAGTTTTTCTCGGGCAAGAACATCATCATCATCTTCCCCGACCAACACGGCGACCCGATGGACGAGATGACGTTTGCACAGCCACAGCACCAGGAAGAGCGCAGCGCCTACCTGGCGGTTAAGGAATGGGTTAACAAGAAACTGACGAGAACAAAGAATTGACGAAAACAAGAAATTTCCCGAAAACGAGGAATTTGTCGAGAAAAATTAATTGTTAAGAACAAGGATATTGTTGAGAACAAAGAATTGACGAAAACAAAAATATGATTGACATAAAAAACATAACGAAGAGCTTTGGCTCATTGCAGGTACTCAAAGGCATTGACCTGCATGTCGACAAGGGCGAGGTGGTGAGCATCGTGGGACCGAGCGGTGCAGGAAAGACCACGCTGCTACAGATCATGGGAACGCTCGACCGTCCCGACAACGGACAGATCGTCATCGACGGCACCGATGTGCACGAGTTGAAGGGTAAGGCGCTGAGCCGCTTCCGCAACGAGAAGATAGGTTTCGTGTTTCAGTTTCACCAACTGCTGCCCGAGTTTACGGCTCTTGAGAACATCATGATCCCGGCATTCATTGCCGGCAAGGGACGCTCCGAGGCAAAGGCGCGAGCCATGGAACTGCTACAGTTTATGGGCCTTGAGGACCGCGCCGGCCACAAGCCCGCCGAGCTATCGGGTGGCGAGAAGCAGCGTGTGGCTGTTGCCCGTGCCCTCATGAACAAGCCCGCAGTCATACTTGCCGATGAGCCCAGCGGCAGTCTCGACTCTAAGAACAAGGCTGAACTCCATCAGCTCTTCTTTGACCTGCGCGACAAGCTCGGACAGACCTTCGTCATCGTCACCCACGACGACCAACTGGCTTCCATCACCGACCGCACCATTCATCTGAAGGACGGCATGATTGATGAGATTTAAAGGCTTTTAAAGGTAAAAAGGTAAAAAAAAGCTGGCGCCTTTGTAAGGGAAGAGTGAAGAACGAAGAGTGAAGAATTCAATAGCCTCTTTTAAGTGAAGAACGAAGAGTGATGAGTGAAGAATTCAATCGCCTTTTAAAAAAGGAAAAATCAAAATTCGAACATTCAACATCGGCTGAAAGCCGACAATTCAACATTCAAAACTCAAAATTCAAAATTCTTATATCCCAAGCCATTCACTCCCCTCCCTAAGGGGAGGGGTTAGCCGCGAAGCGGCGCGGGGGTGGGGCTGTAGGTGGTAGAGATGTGCTTTAATTTCTTAGATTATGACAAAATTAAAACTTGGCGATTACAACCGCCTAAAAATAGTTAAGCGTGTCGACTTCGGACTCTACCTCGACGGTGGACCCGAGGGCGAGGTGTTGTTACCCAAACGCTATGTGCCGCAAGGAGCAAACATTGGCGACGAGATAGAGGTGTTCCTGTATCTCGACATCGATGAGCGACTGGTGGCAACAACCGAACACCCTGTTGCCAAGGTGGGCGAGTTTGCCTGCCTTGAGGTGGCATGGGTAAACGAGTATGGTGCGTTCCTGAAATGGGGACTCATGAAGGACCTGTTCTGTCCCTTCCGCGAGCAGAAAATGCGCATGGAGGTGGGCAAGAGCTACATCGTACACATACACATCGACGAAGAGAGCTACCGCATCGTGGCATCGGCAAAGGTGGAACGCTACCTCGACAACACGCGACACCCCGACCTGAAGGCCGGCGAGAAGGTGCAGCTGCTGGTGTGGCAGAAGAGCCCCATCGGCTTCAAGGTGATCGTGAACAACCGCTACGCCGGACTGGTGTATGACGACCAGGTGTTCCGCCTCGTTCACCACGGCGACCGCTGCGACGGCTATGTGTCAAACATCCGCCCCGACGGCAAGCTCGACATCACGTTGCAGCCCACAGGACGCGAGCAGACGCTGTCGTTTGCCGACACGTTGCTCGAATATCTGCACACCCACGGCGGCGTGTGCCCCTTCGGCGACAAGAGCGAAGCAGAAGACATAAAGCACACGTTTCATGTGAGCAAGAAGGTGTTCAAACGTGCTGTCGGCGACCTCTACAAACGCCATCTCATCATGGTCAGCGACCTGCGCATTGCGCTTGTGGAAGAACAGGAGCAATAAAGCTTAAGCTTGCAAAAGACCAAGAACAGCAAGCATCGCGCTTTAACAAGATTATTTATTATAACCTGCAAAGACGAAGGGTCTGAAAGTGACGGCTTTAGAGATTTCCCATGCAGTTATAGGGGTTTCCCCTTTCTGCATGGGACTTTTTTTTCTACTTTTGCATTATCATAATAATAACAACAAAAAGCAACAATCATGAGAAAACTGATATTTTCACTCATCGCCACCCTCATGCTGCCTCTCGGCATGTCAGCACAGGCTTACACTCAAAGCAAATATTATAACCCGCAGACAGGACATCTCGACTATAACGAGAACAGACCGTCGAGGATGTATGAGGCGGGCAAACGCTATTATGGCCTGCGCATAGGACCGTCGTTCTCGGTGGTCAACTCAGACGACAAGGCCTTGGATGGCGGCAAATGGCAGACGGGCCTCAACATCGGTGCCGTGGTGGGACAACCGCTCACCGACAGCGCACCGCTCTTCCTTGAGGCGGGCTTATTCTACACCGAGAAAGGCGGCAAGACCACTTATCAGAACAAGAAGATGACCTATGACCTCAACTATCTGGAGGTGCCATTCACGGTGAAATATTGTTTCGATGCAGGCGACAACGTGTCCATTCAACCGTTCCTAGGCGGCTATGTGGCGTGCGGCGTGGGTGGCAAGATCAAGAACTATGGTGACCGCGTGGCTACCAGCTCGTTCTCAAGCGACTGCTTCAAACGTCTCGACGGCGGTCTGCGGCTTGGCTGCGGTATGGCTTACGACTTGTTCTATGCCGACCTGACCTACGACATTGGTCTTGCAAACATCTGCCACGACGAGTTCGACTCTTCTCACAACGGTTGCCTCACGCTCAGCATAGGCGTAAACTTCTGATCGTGTAGATTTCATTCAAAAGAAAAACAAAAATCGTTTCAAAAGAAGAACGGTTCCATTCATAAGAGAAGCAAAAATCGTTTCAAAAGAGGAACGGTTCCATCCAAAAGAGAAACAAATCCATTCATAAGACTATAAAAAACATCAGCCCCCGTTTCTGCATAAATATGCAAAAACGGGGGCTTTTTCGTATGGTTTTCTCAAAGGGGCGAAATGACAAAATGAAAGTGCCTTAATGACGTTGTCAAAGAGGCTCTTTGAGGAGCTCATTTGGGCTCTTTGACAACCTCAAAGAGGCTCTTTGACAACGAAAGCCCAATTTTAAGATTTGTTAACAAAACTGTATAGCAAAAGCATCGAAAAAACATCACTTTGCTCACATATCGCCTTTTTTATTGACTTTTAGCTTTTTCACAGTTTTGCATAATTATGCAAGAAGAGGTGTATAAATATGCAAGACGTAAAGCCTTAAAACATGCTTCTTTGCTCCACCAAGATTGTAAAAAAAGCTCTACAAGGATCTTTTGGGCATATCCTTTCTATACATTCTCTACAAACAATAAGAACAAAGAAAGAAGCGTAATCCCAAAAATCACCATAACTTTTGGGATTACGATCCCAAATTTCATAGTGATTTTTGGGATTAGGGCCAATTACTTCACCAAAACCTTCTTAACGCTACCGTCAGACATCTTGATGATGGCGATGCCCTTCTGGGTCTTGCCAATCTTCACGCCGCTGATGTTGAAGCGAGCAGCTTCGGTAGCATCTTTTGAAGACATATCGATGTTGGCGATGCCAGTGGCAGGGTCGTAGCCGTTGACGCGGACAAGAATCAACTCGTTCATTTCGCCGGCGGCATTCTTGACAATGCCGGCAGGGATGACGAAAACAAACTTGTCCTTGGGACCACCTGTGAACGACTGCAGGTAGGAGTCGTAGTCGGCAGCCCACACACGCACGGTCTTCTTGTCACTCTGACGTGTAACATACCACTCATCATCTGGCTCCATAAGTTTACCAGAGTAGACAGGATCGAGCTTGTCATTGCCCTGACGCAAGAACACCTCGGGATGCTCCTTCACAACGGTCACCTCCTCGGCGAAGGTAATGCTGACAGCGCCATCAAAATATTTCTTTTTGAACATCGAACCGTCTGTCGGGTCGGTAGCTGTGTAGGCGAGCACGCCCTTGTCGGTCTCGGTGAGGGTGAAATAGTCGTTCCAATATTGCTTCTTGTAGCTTTCTGTGGTTCCCTTAGGAATGTAGGCTTTTGTGATGGGGCAGTTGTAGAAAGGAGAATCATATTCCTCATAGGCACCCATAACCTCGGGAGCCTGGCTGCCCTCGAAGGTTACGGTTTTGAGTTTCAGGCTGTTGTGGAAAGCATGAGCAAAGATATACTTAACGCCTGAGGGAATGGTTACAGAGGTGAGGCCGTTGTTGCCGGCGAAAGCACCATCTTGAACGATATACACGTTCTCAGGCAGACGCAGATCGCCGCTGAGCTGTGTAGAAGCAAAGGCCTGCTCGCCGATGAAGACGAGGGTGTTGGGGAGGTTTATGCTCTTCAAAGCCGACTGGCAGAAAGCGTAGTCGTCGATGGCGATAACTTTCTTCGACAGGGTCACGTTCTCCACCTCGCTACCCCAGAAAGCACCACCGTTGATGCCAACGCAAGCGCCCATGGTTTTTACTGTTGCCTTGCCCTTCATGGGCACGAGATACAAGAGCCTGTAGTCGTTAGAATAAAGCTCGTCGCCAGCAAGACGGAAGTTGCTGTTGTTTGCATCGAGCGTGATGGTCTTCAACGAGGTCTTGGAGAAGGCGCAGCTGCCGAGCTTCTCTAACGATGCAGGGAAAGCAACCGACGATATCTTGTTGCAGTTGAGGAACGCCTCATCACCAATTTCCTTCAAAGAGGCAGGGAGCGTAACCGAAGGCAACAGTTTGCAATCATTGAAGGCAGCCTCGCCTATGACCTCAAGCTTTGAAGGCCAGTTGATGTCGGTGAGCTTGTCACACTTCAAGAACATCTTGACGCCGATCTGTGTCATGTCGTCAGACAGAGTGACCTTGGCCACGGGTGTGTGGTAGAATATTGATCCGCCAAGCTCCTCAACGTTGCCTTGGAAAGTAACGGTCTGAAGATTAGAGCAGGTGAAGAAAGCGCCGTTGCCGATATGTTTTACCGAAGCGGGGATGGTAATGCTCTCAAGATTAGAAGAGTTGAAAGCATAGTTGCCGATATAAACAAGCTTTGAGGGCAAGGTAAGGTCAACAATCTTGGTGCTGGTAAACGCGCTGTCATAGATCGAGTCGATGGTCTCGGGCAGCGTCACGTTGATGACATTGTCCCATTTGAAGGCTTCCTCACCAATGCTGTTCACGGTGTAGGTTGTGCCGTTGTTCTCAACGTTGGCGGGTACGTTTACGGTCACGCCAGCGATTTTGTTTTCGGCCACGCGCACGGTTGTGGGCGATGTGACCTCATACTTCAAACCGTCCTTTTCAAAGGTCACGGCATCTGCGCTTGCTGTCAGTGTGCAAGCAAGTGCAAACAATGAGAGTAAAGTTTTTTTCATATAAACAAAATTTTTTAAACACTATATCTTTTAAATCTTTCTTTTTTCTTTTACGGAGCAACTGCAAGACAGGAGTCGTGCACCTACAGAAGAAACAAAATGAGCCACGCCCTCTGCTTAAGAAGACAGAAGACATGACCCATGATTATCCTTAAACCCAAATCGGTCATTAGGCCGTTTGGGGTTAAAAGGAAGGTCATGCCTGTGTTACAAGCAGACCTTGTTGTTTCGTTTGCTTGATATGATGCTGTTTTCTTATTTCAGATCGCCCACCTTTACGAGATACTCGGCAATCTGCACGGCGTTGAGGGCAGCACCCTTTCTGATCTGGTCGCCAGAGAGCCAGAAGGTCAGGCCACAGTCGTCGGCAAGATCCTTACGCACACGGCCCACATAAACATCGTCCTTGCCGGCGGTCTCGAGAGGCATGGGATAGACGAGGTTGGCGGGATCGTCCTTCAAGGTGCAACCGGGAGCGGCGGCGATGGCCTTCTGAGCCTCCTCCACGCTGATTGGACGCTCGGTCTCGATCCACACGCTCTCAGAGTGAGAACGGAGCGACGACACGCGCACGCACATGGCTGAACATTTCACGTCAGAGTGCATGATCTTCTGTGTCTCGTTAAACATCTTCATCTCCTCCTTGGTGTAGCCGTTGTCGGTGAACACGTCGATCTGAGGAATGACGTTATATGCGAGCTGATGGGGGAACTTCTTCACCGTCACAGGCTCATTGTTCACCAGCTCCTTATACTGCTGCTGGAGCTCGTCCATGGCAGCTGCTCCTGCACCGCTGGCGCTCTGGTAGCTGGAGATATGAATGCGCTTGATGTGGCTAATCTGCTCAAGAGGCTTGAGCACCACAACCATCATGATAGTTGTGCAGTTGGGGTTGGCGATGATGCCACGCGGACGGTTCAGGGCATCCTCAGCGTTACACTCGGGCACCACCAAGGGCACGTCGTTATCCATGCGGAAAGCGCTTGAGTTGTCAATCATCACGCAGCCGTGCTTGGTGATGGTCTCGGCAAACTCTTTCGATGCGCCGCCACCAGCCGATACGAAAGCCACGTCGATGTCCTTGAAATCGTCGTTGTGCTGAAGCAGTTTAACCTCGTAGTCTTTTCCCTTGAAGGTGTACTTTCGTCCTGCGGAACGTTCTGAACCAAACAACACGAGATCATCCACGGGGAAGTTTCTCTCTGCGAGAATGCGCAGGAACTCCTGTCCTACGGCGCCGCTCGCTCCAACAATTGCTACTTTCATAATTCTATTTCCTTTACTTTCAAGGTGACAACCTGCCGTCATTGATGTTTCCTTCTGAGCTTGGCTTCATAAATCTTAACTTTGACTTCTTTAAGAAAGGCTTTGGGCTTCGTCAAGAAGAGCTTGGTGCTTCGTCAAGAAGAGCTTTGGGCTTCATCAAGAAGAGCTTGGGACCTCATCAAGAAGAACTTGGGCTTCATTAATAAAAGTTTTAGCTTTGCTTCATTAAGATTATCCTTACAAACAGATTGTCCTCTTTTTGATTTAACGTTTTGGTGGCTTTTATGCCCCACCCTTTTTCAATTATTATTATCCTTTTTTGCGCATTACGAACAATGCGCGGTGCAAAGTTAATTATTTTCTGTCTATTTGCAACCTTTTTACTCTTTTTTCTTTCAAATGTGACAGAAAAAGATGCTATAAACTAAGAAAAAGAGAGAGAAACGGGAAAGATGAAGAAAAATGAAAGATAAAAAAGGAGAAAAACAGGAAAGAAAACAGGTAGGAAAACGCAGGAAAGAAAAGACAATAAGATTTTTTTTGTTAAAAAGAAGCAGAATTTTGTTTTGAAGAAGAAACGTTTTGAGCAGACTCCTTTGCGTTGGTTTTAAAGACAATAGAGACAATTTTAAATTTGATTTGTCGGTGCAATGACAACCTCGATCAAGGATGTTAAATTCACCGAAAAAGCAAATTTAAAATTGTCTCTATTGTCTCTATTGTCTTTAAAATAACAACCAAGCTAAAAAACGATGAGCAAGCTTAAAGACGATAAGTTAGCTTTAAAAAACGATGAGTTAGCTTAGAAGACCTGTGAGCAAGGGCCAAAAGAGCATCTTGTCTTGTTGTTGTCAGGAAAGCTATAGTTTATTTTTTCGCTACCTTCGCCATCTCCACGTCCTTAACCTTCTTAAAGAGGTCAGATGCGAAGACGAGGTCGTTAAGCTTTTCGTTGGTTGAGCCCATGACATCGTCCTTTGTGCCTTGCCACTCGTTGCGTCCTTGATAGATGAAGTTAATGTTTTCGCCAATGCCCATCACCGAGTTCATGTCGTGGGTGTTGATGATGGTGGTGATGTCAAACTCTTTCGTGATGCTGCTCAGCAGTTCGTCAATGACGAGCGAAGTGTGTGGGTCCAATCCCGAGTTTGGCTCGTCGCAGAACAGATATTTGGGGTTAAGGACGATGGCGCGTGCTATGGCCACACGCTTCTGCATGCCGCCCGAGATCTCGCCCGGAAATTTCTGTTGAGCGTCGATAAGGTTTACGCGGTCAAGACAGTCTTGCGCACGTTTCACACGCTCGCGATAGTTCATTGACGAGAACATGTCGAGCGGAAACATGACGTTCTCGAGCACCGAGAGCGAATCGAAGAGGGCAGCGCTTTGGAAGATCATGCCCATCTCGCGGCGCATGCGCACCTTCTCGTGTTTGTTCATCGACACGAAGTCGCGGCCATCGTAAAGGATATGTCCAGAGGTCGGCTCCAGCAGTCCGACGATGTTCTTCATGAGCACCGTCTTGCCGCTACCGCTCTGTCCGATGATGAGGTTGGTCTTGCCGTCCTCAAACTTGGCGTTGATGTCCTTAAGCACCTCTTTGTCGCCAAAGCTTTTATATAAATGTTGTATCTCGATCATAAGAATGGGTTGTTTTATGTGGAGGTATAGGGCTATAGGGCTTTAAGGGTTATTGAGCTTTAAGCTTATTGAGCTTTAGGGTTTATTGAGCTTTAGGTCTTATAGGTCTTATAAAACTTATATAAAAAAGGCCTTTTAAAGAAGCCTCAAGACCATCATTTTCCTAAAAGGCGTCAGCCTTTTTTTACCTTTTTACCCTTTTACCTTTTTACCTTTAAAAAGGATTTTTCACTTTTCGTTTTTCTCTTTTCCCTTAAAAAGCTTTTCCCTTACAACGGCGTCAGCCTTTTTTTACCTTTTTACCCTTTTACCTTTTTACCTTTAAAAAGATCCTTAGCTCAGCATCTGCGTCAGGAACACGTCGCTGAACAAGATGAGCACGCTCGACGACACCACAGCATCGGTTGAAGCCTTGCCCACCTCAACGGAGCCGCCCTCTACACTATAGCCGAAGAACGACGACACGCTGGCAATGATGAACGCGAAGAACAAGCTCTTGATGATGCTCATCCACATGAACCACGCGTTGAACGAGTGTTGCAGACCGAGCGTCAGGTCATCGGGCGGAAGGATGTGGCCGATATAGGCCGTGGCGTAAGCGCCGACGATGCCCGTTGCCGATGAGAAGATCACGAGGAACGGCATGATGGTCACCAGTCCGAGAATCTTGGGCAGGATGAGATAGTTGGCCGAGTTGACACCCATAATTTCAAGAGCGTCGATCTGCTGCGTCACGCGCATGGTGCCCAGCTCCGACGCTATGTTCGACCCCACCTTTCCTGCAAGGATAAGACACATGATGGAGCTTGAAAACTCGAGGAGCAAGATCTCACGAGTGGTGTAGCCCGACACCCAGCGCGGCATCCACGGACTCTGGATGTTAAGTTTCATCTGGATGCAGATCACGGCTCCTATGAAGAACGAAATGAGCAGCACGATGCCTATAGAGTTGACGCCCAGCGCCGACATCTCCTTGGCATACTGTTTGAGGAACATGCGCATGCGCTCAGGACGCGCAAAGGAGCGCCCCATGAGCATGATGTACCTGCCAAGAGTGGTGAGATATTTTACTATCAACATGTTATCTTGTTTTCTGTTTATTATCTGTTTCCAATTGTTATCTTGTAAAAAAAGACGACACAAAACGTCTTGCTTCACAACGACATTGCCGTCTTGTTTCCTTCTGACGCAAGCACCGTCAAGGGCGGGCAGAAAGGATGCAAGAAGGGAGCATACTGCGTGCAAAAGTAATATAAAAAACCGAAACTGCAAGCATTAGTATAGTTTTTTAAGGCATTATTTTTGCCAAAAAGGAGAAAAACACTAACTTTGCACACATTATAATATAAATGCACCTTCGCACACACGCTTAACGTGAGTGCAAGCAACGACAAGAAGAAATGAGCGAAACAACGAACAACAATAACGAGACAATGGCGGCAGCCACCACGCCTGAACACGGAGGGCAGAGCATGACGCTTCGCACAGAGGGACTGGTGAAACGTTACGGCAAACGAACCGTGGTGAACGACGTGTCCATAAACGTGCGCCAAGGCGAGATTGTGGGACTGCTCGGACCTAACGGTGCTGGCAAGACCACATCGTTCTACATGACGACCGGTCTGATTGTGCCCAACGCCGGACACATCTATCTCGATGACCAGGAGATAACCAACTATCCCGTGTATAAACGTGCGCGGGCAGGCATAGGCTATCTGCCCCAGGAGGCCAGCGTGTTCCGCAAGATGAGCGTGGAAGACAACATACTGTCGGTGCTGGAGATGACCAATCTCTCGCGCAAGGAGCAGCTGGAGAAGCTTGAAGGCCTCATCGCCGAGTTCCGTCTTGGCAAGGTGCGCAAGAACATGGGTGACCAGCTGTCGGGCGGCGAGCGCCGACGCACAGAGATTGCCCGCTGTCTGGCCATCGACCCAAAGTTTATCATGCTTGACGAACCGTTCGCCGGTGTGGATCCTATCGCCGTGGAGGACATTCAGCATATCGTGTGGCGACTGAAATATCGCAACATCGGAATACTCATCACCGACCACAACGTGCACGAGACGCTCACCATCACCGACCGCGCCTACCTGCTCTTCGAAGGCCGCATCTTGTTCCAGGGAAAGCCTGAGGAGTTGGCTGCCAACAAGATCGTGAAGGAAAAATATCTCGGTACCGACTTTGAGTTGCGCAAAAAAGACTTCCAGCTCATCGACGAGCAGAAACGCGCCCGAGAGAGAGAGGAAGACGAGAAGTATGGAAGCGAGAGACTGATAAAGGTAAAAAGGTAAAAAAGGCTGACGCCTTTGAAAGGGAAGAGTGAAGAACGAAGAGTGAAGAATTCGATAGTCTTGGCTATTTACTCCCCTCTCCTACGGGGAGGGGGAAGCCGCGAAGCGGCGCGGGGGTGGGGCTTCAAAATTCGAAAACTCAACATCGGCTGAAAGCCGACAATTCAACATTCAAAATTCAAAAATCAACATTCCTATAGCGGGGGTTGGCATTAATTTTATTCTATGAAATATCTAATAGTAAGCGACATACACGGCTCGCTGCCCGCTTTGGAGCAGGTGCTGCGAGTGTATGAGGAAGAGCATTGCGAGATGATGCTCATCCTCGGCGACATTCTCAATTATGGACCACGCAACCGCATACCTGAGGGCATTGACCCTAAGGGCATTGCTGACCGCCTTAACGCGATGAAAGAAAACATCGTGGCGGTGAGAGGCAACTGCGATTCGGAGGTGGACCAGATGCTCCTGCAGTTTCCTGTTCTCTCAACCTATGCCGTGGTTGTGGACAACGGACGCCGACTGTTTCTCACTCACGGACATGTGTTTAACGAGGAGAACCAGCCTGCCTGCAAACACGACTTTTTCTTCTATGGCCACACGCACCTGTGGAAGCTTGAACAGGACGACAGCGGACAGGTGGTGTGCAACACAGGCTCCGTGACCTTCCCTAAAGGCGGCAACGAACCCACATTCGCCATCTATGAAGACGGACATGTGGAGATGAGACGTCTGGACGGAAGCGTGGTGAAAAAGCTCTGAAGATCTAAAAGAGGCAGATAGCTACCGAAAGAAAAGCAGATAGCAGCCGAAAGAATGGTAGATAGCTACTGAAAGAACGGTAGATAGCTGCCAAAAGAACGGTAGATAGCAGCCAAAAGAGCGGTAGATAGCAGCCAAAAGAGCGGTAGATAGCTACTGAAAGAATGGCAGATAGCTACCGAAAGAACGGTAGATAGCCGCCAAAAGAGCGGTAGATAGCTACCGAAAGAGAGGAAGAAAAAAGCTGTAAGATGAGGAGTAAAAAGCCGAGAAAGGGAAAAGCTCTGTTAGACAGGGAAAAGGCTGTGTTAGAGAGAAGAAAACCAACGGGAGAGTGAAGAAAACCAAGATGTTGGTTAAAAAAACACATTTTTTAGACAAAGCGTTAGGATTTTACATTATTTATAAGTAATTTTGCATTTCAATGCGTAAAGATGCCAGAAAGCGGCACGGCAGACGCCTGCTTTGAACAAGAAAGAAAAGCTTGTTTTGAACAGAAAGGAGCGCCACATCCTAACGGCAAGACCCAAAAGATGAGTCTACATCTGAACAGAGAGGAGCGCCACATCTGCAAAGGGAAGTGCTAAAAAAGCAGCATCGAAAAAGCAAGGTCGAAAAAAGCGACAACGAAAAAACAACAACGAAAAAAACAACAATTAAAAAACAATATAAAAAAACAAGATGAACATTTCATTCGAAAATCCGGATAAGGTGAACGGTCTTATGACCATCACCGTTGAGGAAGCAGACTTCAAGGACAACGTCGAGAAGACTCTGAAAGACTATCGTAAGAAAGCCAATTATCCTGGCTTCCGTCCGGGAATGGTTCCCATGGGCCTCATTAAGAAGCAGTTCGGCACACAGGTAAAGATGGATGCCGTTAACAAGTTCGTGGGCGAGCAGATCTACAAGTATGTTAAGGACAACAACATCGCAATGCTGGGCGAGCCCCTGCCTTCAGAGAAGCAGGTTCCCGTTGACATTGAGAAGGACGCTCCTTATACCTTTATCTTCGACATCGCTGTAGCTCCCGAGTTTAAGATCGAGCTGAACGGCAAGAACAAGATCGACTATTACAAGATCAAGGCTGACGACGAGCTGATCAACAAGCAGATCGAGATGCTGCAGAACCGCGCTGGCGACTATGTAGCTGCCGAGACTTTCGACGCCGAGAAGAACGACATGCTGAAGGGCGACCTTCGCGAGCTCGACGCTGAGGGCAACACCAAGGAGAACGGCATCACCGTTGAGGGAGCTGTGCTCATGCCCCAGTATATCAAGGTAGAGGACCAGAAGAACCTCTTCAACGAGGCCAAGCTGGGCGACATCATCACATGGAACCCCCGCAAGGCTTATCCCGAGGGCGAGGCTGAGATCTCTGCTCTGCTGAAGATCTCTAAGGAAGAGGCTAAGGACCTGGAGGCAAACTTCAGCTACCAGATCACCGAGATCAAGCGCTTCGAGAAGGCTGAGCTCAACGCCGACTTCTACGAGAAGGTGTTTGGCAAGGACGGTGGCGTAAGCAACGAGGAGGAGCTCCGCGCAAAGATCGCCGAGACACTTGCTCCCCAGCTTGAGGTAAACAGCGACTTCAAGTTCCTTGAGGACGTTAAGACCTACTGCAACGAGAAGGTGGGCGAGCTTCAGTTCCCCGAGGCTCTGCTCAAGCGCATCATGCTGCTCAACAACAAGGAGCGTGGTGAGGAGTTTGTAGAGAAAAACTTCGCAGCAAGCATCGAGCAGCTCAAGTGGCACCTCATCAAGGAGCAGCTGGTTAAGGCTCATGACATCAAGATCGACGATGCCGACATCAAGGCTGCTGCCAAGGAAGGCGCACGCATGCAGTTTGCTCAGTATGGCATGGACAACGTGCCCGAGGAGTATCTCGACAACTACGTTGACGAGTTGCTGAAGAAGCGCGAGAACATCGACGGCTTCGTTGACCGCGCCGTAGACCGCAAGCTCACCAACGCCCTCAAGGCTTCTGTTAAGCTCAACGAGAAGGAAGTGACTCTCGACGAGTTCAACAAGATGATGAGCGAGAAGGGTGAATAATAAAAAAACTTGACGTTTTTTCAAAAAAACTTCTTTAAATAAAAGAGGTTATCGACTTTTTTGGTTATCTTTGTAAACAGAATGGCAACAATCTGTCTATGAAGAAAGACAAAAAGCCGATAACCTCTCTTTTTTTTATTATATAGGCAAGCGAAAACATTGCTACGCACGAGGGCAAGCAAGACGGCGTTGCCCAGAAAGACATGCAAGAAACAGCGTTAAACAAAAAGCGAGCAAGACAGCGTTGCCACACATTATATATTTTAAAAAGATCATAACAGGACAAACAACGATGAACGATTTCAGAAAATTTGCCACACAACACCTTGGCATGAACGGAATGGTGCTTGACGACGTAATCAAGTCAGAGTCGCACTACCTCAACCCTTATATCCTCGAAGAGCGCCAGCTCAACGTCACACAGATGGACGTGTTCTCACGCCTCATGGCAGACCGCATCATCTTCCTTGGCACACCGATAGACGACTATGTGGCCAACACCATCATGGCACAGCTGCTCTACCTCGACTCGGTAGACAACACAAAGGACATCTCCCTCTACATCAACTCGCCCGGCGGAAGCGTCACAGCAGGTCTCGGCATCTACGACACCATGCAGTTTATCTCTTCTGACGTGGCAACGCTCTGCTCAGGCATGGCAGCATCAATGGGAGCCGTGCTCCTCGTGGCAGGCCAGGAGGGCAAGCGCAGCGCCCTGAAGCACAGTCGCGTCATGATACACCAGCCCCTCGGCGGCACACAGGGACAGGCTTCAGACATCGAGATTGAGGCACGCCTCATCGGACAGATGAAGAAGGAGCTCTACAACATCATCAGCGAGCACTCTCACCAACCCTTCGACAAGGTGTGGGCCGACAGCGACCGCAACTACTGGATGACAGCACCCGAGGCAAAAGAATATGGCATGGTCGACACCGTGCTCATGAAGAAGCCCGCCACAGAGACAACAAGCGAGAAGTAAGCTTCGTGGCAACAGGTTGAACGGATGTTTTCCATAGGCAAAGAAACAAAAAGCAAAGGCAAGAAACAAAAGCAAAGGAAGCAAGAACCGGGCCTCAACCTGTAACCATTTAATAGAAACCACACTACAACAGAAAAGGAGAAAAATAAAGAAATGAACAAATGTAGTTTCTGCGGTAAGCCCGAGAGCCAGGTACAGCTGCTCATCACAGGCTTGCACGGATATATATGCAACGAGTGCGTTCAACGATGCGAAGAACTGCTTCAAGAGGTCGGCATGGACAAAGCGTCAGCCTCAGCCAAGGGCAACCACAAGTATAACCTCAAAGAGGTGCCCAAGCCCACAGAGATAAAAGCTTATCTCGACCAATACATCATTGGCCAGGACGACGCCAAGCGTTACCTCGCCGTGTCGGTGTATAACCACTACAAGCGTCTGAGACAACCTCACGACGACAGCGGTGTGGAGATAGAGAAGAGCAACATCATCATGGTGGGAAGCACAGGAACGGGCAAGACCCTTCTGGCACGCACCATCGCCAAGCTGCTCGACGTGCCCTTCACCATTGTCGACGCAACGGTGTTCACCGAGGCAGGATATGTGGGCGAGGACGTGGAGAGCATCTTGTCACGACTGCTTCAGGTTGCCGACTACGACATCAAGGCTGCCGAGCAGGGCATTGTCTTCATTGACGAGATCGACAAGATAGCACGCAAGAGCGACAACCCGAGCATCACACGCGACGTTAGCGGCGAGGGTGTGCAGCAAGGCTTGCTCAAGCTCCTTGAGGGAACGATGGTCAACGTGCCGCCAAAGGGTGGCCGCAAGCATCCGGACCAAGACTATGCACATGTCGACACACGCAACATCCTGTTCATCTGCGGCGGTGCCTTCGACGGCATTGAGAGCAAGATAGCACAGCGCATGAACGCCCACACCGTGGGCTTCAACTCGGTGCAGAACACAGCGAAGATCGACAAGGGCGACCTCATGCAGTATGTCCTGCCACAGGACCTCAAGTCGTTCGGACTCATTCCCGAGATCATCGGCCGTCTGCCCGTGCTCACCTATCTCAAGCCCCTCGACAAGGAAGCGCTGCGCCGCATCTTGGTAGAACCGAAGAACAGCATTATCAAGCAATACGAAAAGCTCTTCAGCATGGACGGCATAAAGCTCTCGTTCCCTGAGGAGACGCTCGATTATATTGTGGCAAAGGCCATGGACTACAAGCTTGGAGCCCGCGGACTGCGTTCAATCGTGGAGACGGTCATGATGGACGCGATGTACGAAATACCGTCAAAGAAGGTGAAGACTTTCAAGGTGACGCTCAACTATGCCAAAGAGCAGCTTGAGAAGTCGAGCCTCAACCGCATGGAGACAGCTTCCTGATACCGCCAGACGGAGCGGCAACTCCTTGCATCAACCTCATGCGTAAAAACAAACAAGAAACCATTAAGTCCGCCAACATCCTCCCGACAGCCACAGTCGGGAGAGATGACGACGGCGCTATGACGCACTATGACTACAAACGTGAATCTTAACGAACAGCTGAAACGCTATTTTGGCTTTGACAAGTTCAAGAGTGACCAAGAGGCTATCATCCGTAGCCTGCTCGAGGGGCACAACGTTTTTGTGCTCATGCCCACAGGTGGCGGCAAGAGCCTTTGTTACCAGCTACCGTCGCTCATCATGGACGGCACCGCCATTGTGGTGTCGCCACTCATCGCCTTGATGAAAAATCAGGTCGATGTCATAAACGGCATCAGCGACCAACCGGGCGTGGCCCATTATCTCAACTCATCGCTCAACAAAGCCGCCATTCAGCAGGTTATGAACGATGTGCAGAACGGGCGCACAAAGCTGCTGTATGTGGCCCCCGAGTCGCTTAACAAGGAAGACAACCTGCCCTTCTTCCAATCGTTCAAGATCTCTTTCTATGCCATAGACGAAGCCCACTGCATCTCTGAGTGGGGACACGATTTCCGTCCCGACTACCGCACGCTGCGCTCCACGATAAACAAGATCGGCAACGCACCGGTCATTGCGCTCACAGCAACCGCCACCGACAAGGTGCGCACAGACATAAAGAAGAGCTTGGGCATAAACGACGCTGTTGAGTTCAAGAGCTCGTTCAACCGTCCAAACCTCTACTATGAGGTAAGACAAAAGACCAAGGACATTGACCGGCAGATCATCAAGTTTGTGCGTCAGCACCCGGGCAAGAGCGGCATCATCTACTGTCTCTCACGAAAGACCGTGGAGGAGCTGGCCGCCGTGCTCAAAGCCAACGAGATAAAGGCGGCACCTTATCACGCTGGTCTCGACTCGGCAACACGCTCGCAGACACAAGACGATTTCCTCATGGAGCGCATAGACGTGATCGTGGCGACCATAGCCTTCGGCATGGGCATAGACAAGCCCGATGTGCGCTTCGTCATCCATTACGACATACCCAAGAGCCTTGAAGGCTACTATCAGGAGACGGGACGTGCAGGACGCGATGGCGGCGAGGGAATATGCATTGCCTTCTACGCACAGCAAGACCTGCAGAAGCTGGAGAAGTTTATGGACGGAAAGTCGGGAGCAGAACAAGAGATCGGCCGACTGCTGCTGCAAGAGACAGCAGCCTATGCCGAGTCGTCGGTATGTCGCCGCAAGCTGCTGCTCCACTATTTTGGCGAAGACTATCCCGTCGACAACTGCCACAACTGCGACAACTGTCTGCACCCCAAGGAGCGCGTCGAAGGACGCGATGCCCTGCAGGCGGTGCTGCACGCTGTGAGCGCTGTGAAGGGCGACTTCAGACAAGACTACATCATCGACTTCGTGAAAGGCCGCGCCACCGACGAGCTGGTGTCACACCATCACGACAAGCTCGAGTGTTTCGGCGAAGGCGAAGACCTGAACTCACGCCTCTGGGTGCCCGTCATACGACAGGCCATCATCGCCGGACTGATTGCCTCCGACATAGAAAACTACGGCACGCTGAAGATCACAGCCGCCGGACGTCGCTGGCTGAAAGAGCCGTCATCGTTCATGATTGTCGAGGACAACGATTTCAGTTCGCCTTACGAAGAAGAGAGCCATGGAGCAGCGGGCAGCGCCCTCGACCCCACCCTCTTCGCCATGCTCAAAGACCTGCGCAAGCAGGTGGCAAAGAAGCATAACCTGCCGGCATACGTCATCTTCCAGGACATCTCGCTCGAACAGATGGCAACGATGTATCCCGTGACCATCAACGAGCTGCAGAACGTTCAGGGCGTGGGCGTGGGCAAGGCCAAGCGCTACGGCAAGGAGTTCTGCGAACTGATAAAGCGCCACTGTGAGGAGAACGACATCGAACGTCCTGAAGACCTGCGCGTGCGCACCGTAGCAAAGAAGTCGGCAAAGAAGGTCTACATCATCAGAGAGATAGACCGCGAGATTCCGCTCGACGACATTGCCGACGCACAGGGCCTCGACTTCGACACTCTGCTCGACGACATAGAAGCCATAATCTACAGTGGCACAAAGCTCAACATCGACTATTTCCTGGAGGATGTGATGGACGAAGACAAGATCGACGAGATCTACGACTATTTCCTCACAAGCACCTCAGACAGCATCAACGAGGCCCTTGACGAGTTTGACGGCGAGGACATCAGCGAGGAGGAGATCCGACTTGTAAGAATAAAATTCCTCTCTGAGAACGCCAACTGAGCAAGCATCATGACAACAGCAAGACGGCAACACAACACCACTGCCAGCCGTAAGACGACACACCGCCACAGGCAACAGAAGCTCCTGAAGCTGCCGCTGCCCGTGACGGCATGTGTGTGTCTGCTGCTCGTCATGACCATGTCCCTGCTCGCTGCCTGCTCTCACGGACGCGGCGACAGCGACGAGGAGGCACGCAGGCAACGGCTCACCGCCCTCGACGACTCCATAACACACCACGCCTCATCGGCCTTGCAGCTCATTGAGCAAGGCATGAAGGAAGCCGACGACAGCATTGCCTACTATGAGCTGCTCATGCTGAAGGCAAAATATTTCATGCTGTCAGAAACCCCCGATTCTTTAACACCTTATGTTAACCGCACGCTGCGTTTTGCCAAGCAGCAAAAACCCTCTCCCCGACTGAACAGCATCATGGCGAGTGCCTACTCGTGCGCCGCCATCAAGATGCACAACTTCCACCAGAACCCCGACTCGGTGATTGCGCTCTACAAGCGCTCTTACCAGCTGCTCATGAACAGCGACAACAAGGCACAGGCACATAAGCTGTGCGGCAATCTTGCCGACGCTTTCTACTTTAAGGACAACCTGCCAGAGGCGGCAGCGTGGTACAGACGAGCCCTGCTGCTCACCGACTCGCTTAAGTTGCCGAAGACAGAGAACGTGACGCTCTATCTCGGACTGGCACGCATCTACATGAACCTTAACGACTTCACCACCTCACGCCGCTACTATGAGCAGACGGCGCAACAATATAACGCCATGCAGCCCAGCATGCAGGCTTATTTCCTCAACGACTACGGCTCGTTCTTCTACTACTCCAAAGACTATCAGTCGTCGCTAAAGAAGTTTCTTCAGCTCGAGCAGATGCTTGTGAAGAACCACATGGAGAACAATTTCGACATGTACCTATGCCGCCTCAACCTGGCAGACGTGTATCTGAACCTCGGCGAGGTGAAAGAGTCGAAACGCTGTCTCGGCATGGTGGAGCAATACATCCTGCGCATGAACGACCCCGTGGCCACTTATTATGTGAACACCATAAAGATAGGCATCGCCCTGCGGCAAGACAACATGAGCGAGGTGACACGCCTGCTCAACAGCGAACACATAACGGCAGACCCTGGCTACAACCTGCGACACATACGCAACAGCTACCTGCGCGGCTATTATGCGCGGACAGGCAACTTCGAGAAAGCCTACCGCCTGTTGCGCGAGGACGACAAGCAGACCGACTCGCTCATGCACAACCGAAGCAACATGCGGGCATACGAGATCATGGACCGCTTCACCGAAGACACGCTGCGCCTGCACCACTCGTTGGAGATGGAGCACAAGAACGCCGACATCTACCGCACAAAGTCGGCGCTGTCTATCATGATGCTCGTGGCGGTGGTGCTCGTTCTCTTGCTCATCATGTGGTTCATGTACGCACGAAAACAGTTCCTCAGAAACCGCATAAGCATCATGCAACTCAAGTTGGCGAGCGCACGCAACCGCATAAACCCTCATTTCGTCTTCAACGTCCTTAACAACAAGATCATGAACGACGGAGCGGAGGCGAGCAGCGAGCTGTTGGAGCTGTCAAGGCTCATACGCACCAATCTCGACATGTCGACACGCATGACGGTGAGCCTTGCCGACGAGCTGGCGTTCGTGACACGCTATGTGGGCATGCAGAAATATTTGCTGGGTCCCGACTTTGAGTTTAACGCCTGCCTGGCTCCCGACATCAAGCCCGACAACATTCAGGTGCCGTCGATGTTCTTGCAGATTCTGGCAGAGAACGCCATCGTGCACGGACTGAAAGGACGTGATGGCAAGAAGACGCTCACCATATCGGTCACCCATGCCGACAACGCCACAACGATAAGGGTGGAGGACAACGGACGTGGCTTCGACGCACGGGCACAGGCACCACGCAAGCGCACCGGGCTGGGTGTCATCACACAGTCGATAGCGGCGCTTAACGAGCACAGCAAGCGCAAGCTGCGCTTCTCGCTGCACAACATAACGTCAAATGACGGCACGGTGTGCGGATGCGCATCGACAATAATTATACCTGACGGGATGAAGCTGGAATAGGCATGCCTTTTCCATCTGTTCCGTTTAAAACGTTTAACGAATTGAAAGATTAATGAAGACACTTATTATTGACGACGACATACAGGCTGCGAAATATCTACAGGAGCAGCTGAAAGAATATCCCGACGTTGAGGTTGTGGGAACAGCCACTAACGGCATTGACGGACTGCGACTGATGGGCACCCACATGCCAGAGCTGCTGTTCCTGGACATTGAGCTGCCCGACATCTCAGGCATCGACTTCCTTGAACGCATGGACAACTACACCCACGGCCACTGCCGCGTGGTCATGTATTCGGCCTATGACAAGTTCATGCTGCCCGCTTTCCGTAACCGCGCGTTCGACTTCCTCGTAAAGCCGTTCGACCGTAAGGAGCTGAGCGTCATCATGCAGCGTGTCTACACAGACCGCAAATACGCGCCCGTTCACCCAGGCATGGCTGCCACCACGCAAGACTCATCGGCACACGACGATGGCAAGTATCTACTCTACACCAACACCGTCGATTTCCGCTTGGTAAACATCCGCGACATCGGCGTGTTCCAATACAACTCTGACGCAAGAGCATGGGAGGTGGTGCTGGCAGGCGTTGAGGAGCCTATGCGCCTGAAACGTAACATCAACAGCGACGCTCTCTTGGGCATCAGTCCCGACTTTGTGCAGGTTCACCAGAAGTTCATCATCAACATGAGCTACCTCATCGAGGTCACCGACAACTGCTGCCGCTTCTTCCCTCCTTTCGACAAGATAGAAAACGTGAGGGTGGGACGCTTCTACCGCCGCAAACTGGTGGAGAAGTTTAGCGCACTGTAGGTCTTTTTAAAGGTAAAAAAGTAAAAAGGTAAAAAGGTAAAAAAGCTGACGCCGAGTTAAGGGAAAAACGAAAAGTGAAAAGTGAAAAATCCTATAGCCCTGATTTAAAGGAAAAAGAAAAAAGAAAAAAGGGTAAGGGAAAGGGAAAATCAAAATTCGAAAACTCAAAATCGGCTGAAAGCCGATAATTCAAAAATCAAAATTCAAAATTCAAAACTCTTATGCTTACAAACACAAATCGTCCTCGAAAAGAACGAACATAAGCAGATGTTTTTTCTGTTTATGCTCGGCCTTTTCGAGGACGATTTTGTTTTTATATTGTTGCCTTATAAAAGGTTTTATCTTATAATGAAGATGGACCTAAAAGCTTCTTCCTTAAGAAAGGATTAGCCTAAAAGCTTCTTCCTTATAAGAAGATTGGCCTTAAGAGGGTTGACCTAAAAAGGCTTGACCTTATAAAGCAATTTTCTTTTTAGAACTCTGCCGACTTCGGTGTGCGTGGGAAGGGGATCACGTCGCGGATGTTCTGCATGCCTGTAACGAAGAGGATCAGACGCTCGAAACCGAGGCCGAAACCGGCGTGGGGGCATGAGCCATACTTGCGGGTGTCGAGATACCAGGTCATATCCTTCATCGGGATGTTGCGCTCCTCGATCTCGTTCATGAGCTTGTCATAGCTCTCCTCACGAACAGAACCGCCGATGATCTCGCCAATCTGCGGGAACAGCACGTCGGTGCCCTGAACGGTCTGGCCGCTCTTGCCGCCGAAGCCCGACTCTTCCTCGTCGATCTTCATGTAGAACGCCTTGATGGCCTTCGGATAGTTGGTCATGATGACAGGACGCTTGAAATGCTCCTCAACGAGGAAGCGCTCGTGCTCAGAAGCGAGGTCGTCGCCCCACTCGCATGGGAACTCAAACTTCTTGCCACCCTTGATGGCCTCCTGAAGAATGCGAATGCCTTCGGTGTAAGGCAGGTGAACGAACGAAGAGTTGAGCACGCCCTGCAGACGCTCAATCAGACCCTTGTCGATCATCTTGTTAAGGAACTCGAGGTCGTCCTTACAGTTGTCAAGAGCCCAACGGATGCAATACTTGATGAAATCTTCCTCCAGCTCCATCAGTCCGTCGAGGTCCAAGAACGCAACCTCAGGCTCTACCATCCAGAACTCGGCGAGGTGTCGCGGAGTGTTCGAGTTCTCGGCACGGAACGTAGGACCGAAGGTGTAGATGGCACCAAGAGCGGTTGCTCCCAGCTCACCCTCGAGCTGTCCTGACACGGTGAGCGATGTCTGCTTGCCGAAGAAGTCGTCAGAATAGTCGATCTTTCCGTCCTCAGTCTTCTTGAGGTTATAGAGGTTCTTTGTTGTCACCTGGAACATCTGTCCAGCACCTTCGCAGTCGCTGGCTGTGATGAGCGGTGTGTTGAAGTAGAAGTAGCCATGCTCATGGAAATAGGTATGTATGGCCATCGCCATGTTGTGGCGTATGCGCATCACGGCGCCGAAGGTGTTGGTGCGCAGACGCAGGTGAGCATACTGGCGCATATACTCGAACGACTGTCCCTTCTTCTGCATGGGGTAGTCGCTGCCGCAAAGGCCGTAAATCTCGAGCGTGTCACACTGAATCTCGCTTGACTGTCCCTTGCCCTGGCTCTCAACGAGTTTACCTGTGGCACAGATGCACGAGCCTGTAGTTATCTGCTTCAGCATGTCGGCATCAAACTTTGTCGGGTCGACAACAATCTGGATGTTGTTTATGGTGGAACCGTCGTTGAGGGCGATGAAGTCGACAGCCTTTGAGCTGCGGTGAGTACGCACCCATCCCTTCACGCAAACGTCTGCTCCAAAGTCGGTGCGCTTAAGCGCATCAATAACTTTTGTTCTTTTCATCTTTTTCTTATATTAAGCGACGAGAGACAAGTGAGCCGTGTCACCTGTCACTCGTCCACATAGATATTTCTTTATTCTATTTACTCGAACGCTCCCATGCGCAGCATCTCCACCTCTTTCTCGGTGAGGAAACGCCAGTCGCCGCGACGCAGGTTCTTCTTGGTGAGGCCTGCAAACTGAACGCGGTCGAGCTTCACCACGCGGTAGCCGAGGCTCTCGAAGATACGACGCACGATGCGGTTCTTGCCGCTGTGGATCTCGATGCCCACCTGGCTCTTGTCGGTGTCGCTGGCATACTGTATGTCGTCAGCATGGATCTCACCATCCTCCAGCTCTATGCCTGTAGCGATCTGCTGCATGTCGTGAGCAGTCACGTTCTTGTCGAGGTAAACGTGATAAACCTTTTTTTTCAGGAACTTAGGATGTGTGAGCTTAGAAGCGAGGTCGCCATCGTTGGTGAGCAGGAGCACACCTGTGGTGTTGCGGTCAAGACGGCCTACGGGGTAGATGCGCTCAGGACAAACGTTCTTCACGAGATCCATAACGGTCTTGCGCTGCTGTGGGTCATCGCTTGTTGTCACATAGTCCTTGGGCTTGTTGAGGAGCACATACACCTTCTTCTCAAGCGTTACGGGCTGGTCATGGAACTTAACCTCGTCTGTGCGTACCACCTTGGTGCCCAGCTCGGTAACCACGTTGCCGTTCACTGTCACCACGCCTGCCTGTATGAACTCATCGGCCTCACGGCGGCTGCATACACCTGCGTTGGCAAGATACTTGTTCAGACGGATGGGCTCGTTGGGATCGAGGTGCTCGTCCTTATACTCGATGCGCTTCTTCATGCTATACTTAGCGTTGGGATCATAGTCGGCTGTGCGCTGACGATAGCCGCCCTGCTGACCGTAGCCGCCGCGCTGCTGACCGTAGCCACCACGCTGCTGACCGTAGCCACCACGCTGCTGACCGTAGCCGCCGCGCTGCTGACCGTAGCCGCCACGCTGCTGACCGTAGCCGCCACGCTGCTGACCGTAGCCACCACGCTGCTGACCGTAGCCACCCTGCTGACGGGGCTGATAGCCACCCTGCTGACGGGGCTGGTAGCCACCCTGCTGGCTCTGATAGTCGTTCTGCTGGCTCTTATAGCCGTTCTGCTGCTGGTCGTCACCCTGCTGCTGGTTGTAACGTGGGCGATAGCCGCTCTGCTGACGCTGCTGGTAGCCACCCTGCTGACGCTGCTGATAGCCACCCTGACGCTGCTGGTAGCCACCCTGCTGACGGGGCTGATAGCCACCCTGACGCTGCTGGTAGCCACCCTGCTGACGGGGCTGATAGCCACCCTGGCGCTGCTGATAGCCGCTGTTGCTGCTCTGCAGACCGGCGCCGAAGCCCTCGGGACGGAATCCGCCCTCGTCGTTGTTGCTCTTGTCAGAGCTGTAAGCACGTTGTGTGTGAATGCGGGGACGCTGTGAGCGGCCCGTGTTGCTGCTGTACTCTCGCTGATAGTTGCCTGTTGGACGGCTGTAAGCCTGAGTGCTGTCTTTCTTTTCAGAAGACTGTTCCTGTGTTTTGTTCTCTTCTACTTCCATTGTGTAAAATGTTTCTTTTTCTTGGCCTCACGGCCGTGGTTAATAAATTAAAAATCTCGAAAAAATTTAAAACTATAGTACTATAATCTCTTCCTTTTTGTAGCATCTGTCTGTGCCATGGCTGATTCTAAGCAAGCTTTCTTCTACCCATTAGGCTTAACGAAAATGCTCTTCATTAAACAAAGATTCTTTAGTTACGGCGTGGCCTCTTGTTGTGCCAACCTTAATCTACTCTTGTTCTTATTGATTGAAAACAGTTCGTTTTAAAATTAAAATTCAAAATTCCTATTGATAATTTCTTTTTGCTTGTCGATGACCTCATGGCGTATCGATGACCTCATGGCATATCGATAACCTCATGGTGCATCGATGACCTCATGGCGTATCGATGACCCCATGGCGTATCGATAACCTCAAGGTGCGTCTACGGCCTCTTTACGGTCCCGACATGTCGCGTCTGCGACGCTCTTGTTTGATAGGCAGGTTTAATTTGAACATTGCGGGACAAGCCATGCAGCGCGTCCCGCAATGTGGCGCATTAAATGCCTGTATAGTTGTGCGGCGTGATGGCCATGAGCTCTGCCTTCACGCTGTCGCTCACCTGCAGACCCTTGATAAACTCGTGGATGGTCTCCTCTGTCATCTTGGTGTTGGTGCGTGTGAGCGCCTTCAGTGCCTCATAGGGATGCGGATAAGCCTCGCGACGCAAGATGGTCTGTATGGCCTCAGCCACGACAGCCCATGTGTTGTCGAGGTCGGCGGCGATGGCCTTCTCGTTGAGTATGAGCTTGCGCAGACCCTTCAGCGTGCTCTCCATGGCTATGACACCGTGGCCGAGAGGCACACCGATGTTGCGCAGCACGGTAGAGTCGGTAAGGTCACGCTGCAGACGGCTCACGGGCAGCTTCTGTGCGAGGAACTGCAACACGGCGTTAGCCAGACCGAGGTTACCCTCAGAGTTCTCAAAGTCGATGGGGTTCACCTTGTGGGGCATGGCGCTTGAGCCTACCTCTCCTGCCTTGATCTTCTGCTTGAAATATTCCATCGAGATATACATCCACATGTCGCGGTCGAGGTCGATGATGATGGTGTTGATGCGACGTATGGCATCGAACACGCTGCCCAGACAGTCGTAGTTGCTTATCTGTGTGGTGTACTGCTCGCGCTCCAGACCCAGCTTCTCGCTTACGAAGCGGTTGCCGAACGCCTTCCAGTCATACTGAGGATATGCCACATGGTGAGCGTTGTAGTTGCCTGTAGCGCCGCCAAACTTGGCTGTCATCTTGCAAGCCTTGAGCTGTGCAAGCTGCTCTGTGAGGCGATAGACGAACACCATGATCTCCTTGCCCAGACGTGTGGGCGAGGCAGGCTGTCCGTGGGTCTTTGCCAGCATGGGCACGTCCTTCCACTCGTCAGCATACTGCTGCAGCTGTGCTATCAGCTCCTCCACCAGCGGACAGTACACGTTCTCCAGCGCCTCCTTCATTGAGAGGGGCACGCTCGTGTTGTTAATGTCCTGCGAGGTGAGGCCGAAGTGGATAAACTCTTTGTAGGCATCAAGGCCGCCAATCTTGTCAAACTGCTCCTTGATGAAATATTCCACCGCCTTGACATCGTGGTTTGTCACCTTCTCGATGTCCTTAACACGCTGTGCGCCTTCCTCGTTGAAGTCGGCATAGATGCTGCGGAGCTGTGGGAAGAGAGCATGGTCAAAGGAGGCGAGCTGCGGGAGAGGCAGCTCACAAAGTGTGATGAAATACTCAATCTCTACGCGCACTCTGTAACGGATGAGTGCATACTCGGAAAAATAGTCGGCCAACGACTCGGTCTTTCCTCTATAACGGCCATCTATAGGAGATATGGCTGTCAGCAAATCAAGTGTCATAA
>UQTI01000029.1 GCA_900543975.1 uncultured Prevotella sp.
ACTCAATTCTATCACTATATCTTTCCGCATTTCACTTTTTTGTAGTAACTTTGCAGCAGAAATAATAATTTTTTTTCAAAGGAGGTGATTATGCTTAGCAAAGATGTGCAAGAGATGATTCCCAAGATTCAAAAATTTTTCGAAACCCAACCTGTGGAGAAGGCTTGGCTTTTCGGTTCATGCTCGCGTGGTGAAGAGACCCCAACGAGTGACATTGATATTCTTGTGAAGTATGAGAGAAATGATAAATTTTCTCTCATGACAATTTCTCGCATAATGGTGAGTTTGAGCGATTTGTTAAGCAAAAGTGTTGATCTTGTAGAGGATGAGGGTTTGATGCCTTTTGCAAGAAAAAGTGTGGAACGCGATAAACTATTGATCTATGAGAGAGAAAGTTAGAGATAAAGGACGCTTGGAGCATATTTGCATCCTGCATCCTTATTCTCTTGTCTTCATTCTACAGCTCCACCACCAGCGACAGCGTTTGTCCGTCGGTGCCGACGTGCCAACGGCTGCGCTCGCCTGTGATCTTGTCGCCGAGCCAGTAGGCTGCCTCTGTGCTCAGTAAGCCGATGGCGGCACCTGCTGCCACGTCGTGCCAGTGGTGATGGTTGCGGCACACGCGGTCCACGGCCACGGTTGTGGCGACGGCATATCCTGCCACGCTTATCCACGGCGACACCTTCCTGTATTCTTTGTCGAGCACGGCGGCGCCGGCAAAAGCCATGGCGGTGTGGCCCGATGGAAACGACTTGTTGTCGGTGCCGTCGGGGCGCTTCTCGTGGATGGTCTGCTTCAGCGTGTACGTCACGCCCACCGTTAGACCCATGGAGAGGGCCGAGTTGACCATGCAGCGCTTCCACGAACTGCTGCCTTCCACACCCGCTGCCTTAAGGGTGTAGGTCGCTACCCATGGCGCGAAGCGAAGATAATCGGACATGCCGTCGCTGTGGTGTGGCTTGTCTTGTGCCAGTGCCGGGTGGGGGAGAGCTGTTGCTGCTGTCAGCATCATGGCTAAGGCTATGTTTCTTATATTCATTCTGTTTGCTGTTCTTTTGAGCTTTCGTTTATCGACTTTTTCGTTCTTTTGAGTTTTTCTTTTCCGTTCGCCGCCATTGTTTTTGTGTTTACTCAAAAAAAAGTGGTGTGGCGTCTATATTTTTCTATGCGTCTGCAAAATTATACAAATTATTTTGTACCTTTGCAATCAAATAAAGAAAAATCCACATTTATTTAATTTATAAAGAGATATGATTCTTTTCTTCAGGACTCCGCAACAGAGCGTGATAGCAACAGCAGTTGACCATCAGCTCAATCAGGATGAAATTAATGAATTGTGCTGGCTGTATGGTGAGGCACAGCTTGTCGAGGGCGAAAGCATCGACGGATTCTTCGTGGGACCGCGCCGTGAGATGATCACTCCGTGGAGCACAAATGCCGTAGAGATTACACAGAACATGAGTCTCCACGGCATTTCGCGTATAGAGGAATACTTCCCCGTAAGTTCTAAAGACGCTGACCACGACCCCATGCTTCAGCGCATGTATGACGGGCTGAACCAGGATGTGTTCACCGTGAACCATGAGCCCGAGCCCATCAAACATGTAGAAAACCTCGAAGAGTATAACGAGCAGGAAGGTCTGGCCCTCTCGCCCGAAGAAATCGAGTATCTCCACAATGTGGAGAAGCAGGTAGGCCGTCCGTTGACCGACAGCGAGATCTTTGGTTTCGCACAGATCAACTCGGAGCACTGCCGTCATAAGATCTTCGGCGGCACGTTCATCATCGACGGTCAGGAGATGGAGAGCTCGCTCTTCCAGATGATCAAGAAGACCACCAAGGAGAACCCCAACAAGATTCTCTCTGCTTACAAGGACAATGTGGCGTTCGCTCAGGGACCCGTCGTGGAGCAGTTTGCACCCAAGGATCAGTCGACAAGCGACTTCTTCCAGGTTAAGGACATAGAGAGCGTGATCTCTCTCAAGGCCGAGACACACAACTTCCCCACAACCGTGGAGCCCTTCAACGGTGCTGCCACAGGAACAGGCGGTGAGATCCGTGACCGTATGGGTGGTGGCGTTGGCTCATGGCCTATCGCAGGAACAGCCGTTTACATGACCGCTTATCCTCGTCTGGACGACTCTACCACAAGCTTCAACGGCGATGTGAAGCGCGATTGGGAGAACGTGCTCCCCGAGCGCAAGTGGCTCTACCAGACACCCGAACAGATTCTTATCAAGGCTTCAAACGGTGCCAGCGACTTCGGCAACAAGTTTGGACAGCCTCTCATCTGCGGCTCTGTGCTCACTTTCGAGCATAAGGAGAAAGAAGAGAAATATGCTTACGACAAGGTTATCATGCTCGCCGGCGGTGTGGGCTATGGCACCAAGCGCGACTGCCTGAAGAAGGAGCCCCAGAAGGGCAACAAGGTGGTGGTCGTAGGTGGCGACAACTACCGCATCGGTCTGGGTGGCGGCTCTGTGTCGTCTGTAGACACTGGCCGCTACAGCAACGGCATCGAGCTGAACGCTGTGCAGCGTGCTAACCCCGAGATGCAGAAACGTGCTTACAACCTCGTGCGTGCTTTGTGCGAGGAGGATGTGAACCCAGTGGTGAGCATCCATGACCATGGATCGGCCGGTCACCTCAACTGCTTGTCAGAGCTCGTTGAGGAGTGTGGCGGCGAGATTGACATGAGCAAACTGCCTATCGGCGACAAGACTCTCTCGGCAAAGGAAATCATTGCAAACGAGAGTCAGGAGCGCATGGGTCTGCTTATCGACGAGAAGCACATCGAGCATGTGCGTCGCATAGCAGAGCGCGAGCGTGCACCGCTGTATGTTGTGGGAGAGACCACAGGCGATGCCCACTTCTCTTTCGTGCAGGCCGACGGCATGAAGCCTTTCGACCTCGACGTTGCTCAGATGTTCGGCCACTCGCCCAAGACCATCATGCGCGACGAGACCGTGGAGCGCACCTATGAGGATGTGGCCTACTCGGAGGCAAACCTCGACGAATATGTGAGCCGTGTGCTCCAGCTCGAGGCTGTGGCTTGTAAAGACTGGCTCACCAACAAGGTGGACCGCTCGGTTACGGGTAAGATTGCGCGTCAGCAGTGCCAGGGACAGATCCAGTTGCCGCTGAGCGACTGTGGCGTCGTGGCTCTCGACTATCGCGGACACAAAGGCATAGCAACAGCTCTGGGACATGCTCCTCAGGCTGGCTTGGCATCGCCCGAGGCAGGCAGCGTGCTGTCTGTGGCTGAGGCTCTCACCAACCTCGTGTGGGCTCCTATGGCCGACGGCATGAAGAGCATCTCGCTCTCTGCCAACTGGATGTGGCCCTGCCGCTCACAGAAGGGCGAGGACGCACGCCTCTACACGGCTGTGCAGGCGCTCAGCGACTTCTGCTGCGACCTCCACATCAATGTGCCTACAGGCAAGGACTCGCTGTCGCTCTCACAGCAGTATCCTAACGGCGAGAAGATCATCTCTCCGGGAACGGTTATCGTGAGCGCCGGTGGCGAGGTCGACGACATTCGCAAGGTGGTGTCGCCTGTGCTTGTCAACGACAAGAACTCATCGCTCTATCATATCGACTTCTCTTTCGACGAGCAGCACCTCGGCGGTTCAGCCTTCGCCCAGAGCTTGGGTAAGGTGGGCAGCGACGTGCCCACGGTGAAGGATGCCGACTATTTTGCCGACTGCTTCAACGCTGTTCAGGAGATGATCAAGAAGGGCTGGATCATGGCAGGTCACGACATCTCTGCCGGTGGTCTCATCACAACGCTTCTTGAGATGTGCTTCGCCAACACAGAGGGCGGCATGCGCATAAACCTCCACGACATTCAGGGCAACGACATGGTGAAGGCTCTCATGGCTGAGAACCCCGGCGTCGTTGTACAGATCAGCGACAAGCACAAGGACGAGTTTAAGAAGCTCATGGAAGAGGCAGGCGTCAGCTATGCCAAGATCGGCTATCCTGTGCCTGGCGAGCGCACCATTGTGGTGAAGAAGGGCGACTATGAGCACATCTTCGATATCGACGCGCTGCGTGACGAGTGGTACAAGACCTCTTGGCTGCTCGACAAGAAGCAGAGCATGAACGGTTGCGCCGACGAGCGCTTCCATAACTATAAGAACCAGCCTGTGGAGATGCACTTCAACGACCATTTCGCTGGCACGCTCCAGAGCTACGGCATCAGTGCTGACCGTCGCACACCGTCGGGTGTGAAGGCTGCCATCATTCGTGAGAAGGGTACCAACGGTGAGCGTGAGATGGCTTACTCGCTCTATCTCGCTGGCTTCGACGTTAAGGATGTCATGATGACAGACCTCATCACTGGTCGCGAGACGCTTGAGGATGTTAACATGATCGTGTTCTGCGGTGGCTTCTCCAACTCTGACGTCCTTGGCTCAGCTAAGGGATGGGCTGGTGCCTTCCTCTTCAACCCGAAGGCAAAGGAGGCTCTCGACAAGTTCTATGCCCGTGAGGACACTCTCTCGCTCGGCATCTGCAACGGCTGTCAGCTCATGGTGGAGCTGGGTCTTATCAACCCCGAGCACACCAACCGCGCGAAGATGTTGCATAACACATCGCATAAGTTTGAGAGCACCTTCCTCTCTCTCCAGATACCTGAGAACAACAGCGTCATGCTGTCGTCGCTCAGCGGCAACAAGCTCGGCATCTGGGTGGCTCACGGCGAGGGTAAGTTCTCGCTGCCTGAGGAGGAGAGCAAGTATAATGTTGTAGCAAAATACAACTACGCAGCTTATCCTGGTAATCCCAACGGATCCGACTATAACGTTGCCGGCATCTGCTCTAAGGATGGCCGCCACCTGGCAATGATGCCGCACCTCGAGCGTGCCATCTTCCCATGGCAGAACGCATGGTATCCTCTCGACCGCCGCGCCGATGAGGTCACACCGTGGATCGAGGCTTTCGTCAACGCACGCAAGTGGGTTGAGGAGAAGATGAAATAAGAATAAGAAGTAACATACAGGGCATCGCTCCGCTTCTTCTCTTTCCTCCTTTCCCGCCTTTTGACAGTGGGCAAAGGAGAAGGAGGGGGAGGGGAGCGATGATGATTTAGCCCCATTCCTCAAGCTTCATTCCCTGAAGCCCCACCCCCGCGCCGCCGTTGGCGGCTTCCCCCTCCCCGTCGGAGAGGGTAGTGAATGGCTAAGGCTATTAGAATTTTGAATTTTGAGTTTTGAGTTTAGAGTTTTGCGTTCGGCTCGTAGAGACGCTTGCCTAAGCAAGAATTGTCGGCTTTCAGCCGATTTTGAGTTTTTTGAATTTTCCTATTTAAAAAGATCATTGAATTCTTCTCTCTTCTCTCTTCACTCTTTGTTCTTTGTTCTTCACTCTTCATTCTTCACTCTTAATTTAATTATATGGACAATTTTTATCTTACAAGCTTCCGCTCATTCTTCAAGATAGGCATGTTTACCCTTGGTGGGGGATATGCCATGATTCCTATTATTGAGGCTGAGGTGGTGGACAAAAGAAAATGGATAGAACGTGCCGATTTTATCGATATCGTGGCTATAGCACAGAGCTGTCCCGGCGTGATGGCTGTTAACATGAGCACGTTCATCGGCTATCGTCTGAGAAAGACCAAGGGGGCGTTCTGCCTGACCCTTGCTACGGCTCTGCCATCGTTCATCATCATTCTGCTTATAGCGATGTTCTTCAAACAGTTTCAAGACAACGCTGTGGTGGAGAGCATCTTCCGTGGCATACGTCCCGCTGTGGTGGCGCTCATCGCCGCTCCTACGTTCTCTATGGCTAAAAGTGCGCACATAAATCTTGCCAACTGCTGGATTCCTGTTGGTTGCGCCCTTCTTATCTATGCCATGCATGTGAACCCCATCTACATCATCATAGCTGCTGCTGTGGGAGGATATCTCTATGGACGACTGTTGCTTAGCAGCAACTGACAATCATCTCTTGTCGCCTCAGAAAAGGTTAACCCGCAATAATAGTCACCTCGTCAATTTTAAACATGATATATCTACAACTTTTTCTCACATTCTTCCAGATTGGTCTCTTCGGCTTTGGAGGAGGTTACGGCATGCTGTCGCTCATACAGACAGAGACCGTGGTGAGACATCATTGGCTCACATCTGCCGAGTTTACGAACATCGTGGCAATAAGTCAGATGACGCCTGGTCCCATCGGCATCAACTCGGCAACCTATTGTGGCTACACCGCCGCCCATAACGCTGGCTTTTCTGGCTTCATGGCGGTGCTCGGCAGTGTTACCGCAACAGCGGCCCTTGTCTTGCCGTCGTTCATCCTGATGATTCTCATAGCACGCTTGTTTTTGCGTTACATGAAGACCGACACCGTGCAGTGGGTGTTCATGGGCTTGCGTCCCGCCGTCGTGGGTCTGCTTGCTGCTGCAGCCCTGTTGCTTATGACTCCCGACAACTTCTCGCTGCCTTCCGTGAACCCTTGGCATTTCTGGATCAGCGTGTGGCTGTTCATTGCAACGTTCGTGGGTACAAAGTTTCTTAAGATCAATCCCATCCGCATGATCTGCTGGGCGGGCTTCGCCGGACTGATGCTGCTCTATTGAGTTTTGCCCTTTGGTTGCATTTATTATGCATCTTCCGTCTCTGCTTCCGCCATTTGCCTCGGTTAGCGTTAAATTTTGCTCTTTCAATGCCTTTTCTTGCTTTTTTTACACTACCTTTGCATGAGATAGAGTTTTTGAACGAAAAAAAATAGATTATATAAGAAAATGGGAAAAGTTATTCTTACCGGTGACCGCCCCACCGGAAAACTGCATCTGGGCCATTACATTGGCTCTCTGCGCCGTCGTGTGCAGCTGCAGCAAGAGGGCGACTTCGACCGTATGTTCGTGTTCATGGCCGATGTGCAGGCCCTCACCGACAACGCCGATAACCCCGAGAAAATTAGACAGAACATCATGGAGGTGGCGCTCGACTATCTCGCCGCTGGCTTGGATCCAACCAAATGTACGCTCTTCATCCAGAGCATGATTCCTGAGCTGGCAGAGCTTACAACCTATCTGATGAACCTCATCACCGTGTCGCGCGTGCAGCGTAACCCCACCGTGAAGACGGAGATTAAGATGCGCAACTTTGAGGCAAACATTCCCCTTGGCTTCTTCTGCTACCCCGTGAGCCAGGCTGCCGACATCACTCTCTTCAAGGCCACTACGGTGCCCGCCGGCGAGGACCAGGAGCCTATGATCGAGGTGGCACGCGAGTTGGCTCGCCGCTTCAACCAGATCTATGGCGATGTGCTCGTTGAGCCTAACATCATGCTCCCTGAGAACGCAACCGCCCGTCGTCTGCCTGGCACCGACGGCAAGGAGAAGATGAGTAAGAGTCTGGGCAACTGCATCTACCTCAGCGACTCTGCCGATGACGTGTGGCAGAAGGTGCGCTCAATGTACACCGACCCCAATCACATCAACGTCTCTGACCCCGGAACGGTTGAAGGCAACGCTGTGTTCACATACCTTGACGCGTTCTCTACTGATGCCGATTTTGCCAATTTCTGGCCCGAATATCAGAACCTTGATGAGCTGAAGGACCACTATCGTCGTGGTGGTCTAGGCGACATGAAATGTAAGAAATTCTTGAACACCGTCATCAACAACATGTTGGAGCCTATGCGCCAGCGCCGTCATGAGCTTGAGCAAGACATCCCTGCCATCTTCGACATCCTTCGCAAGGGTTCAGAACAAGCCCGTGAGGTGGCAGCTCAGACCATGAGTGAGGTGCGCCACGCCATGCGTATCGACTATTTTGATGACATCGCCCTGCAACAGCAGCTCAGCGAGAAGTTCAGAAACAAATAATATCGGTTGTTTCGTAAACAATATATTGTAAAGAAATATTTTGGCCTTTGGTGCTATATGCATCGAAGGCCTTTTTGTTGGGTATAAAAAGGCACATTTAAAAAGAGGTAAAAAGCCACCAACAAGAGGCTTTTTGATGTTTTCTCATTTACTAACAAAAAAGTTAGTAAATAATTTGTGTACTATCCAAAAAATTAGTACCTTTGCATTGTTCAATTAATAAAGCATTTTAGATGATGAAACATGCGACAATCAAAATGAATGTGACTCCCGAAGAGGAGGAACTTATCAAGGCAATCCGCAATTATTGCGACAGTTATCCTAATGGTTATCCAGAACTGCTCGACTATGCAGAGGATTTGTTCCAGAGGATGACAGACATGCCTAAGTATTAAATATTAATAACGGTTCTCTCTTCGGGGAGAGTCTTTAGATAAACAATATAAAAAGATAATCGTTATGGAAGCAGTAGCAAAACAGAAGCAAGAGAAGATAACCGATATGAAGAAGCGTATGCGTGACATTTACCTTGCTGTGTCATGGCGCGAGATTTCACGCACTTACTTTGACAAGTCGGTTTCGTGGTTTCAGCAGAAGATGTATGGCATAGACGGAAATGGTGGTGTAGGTGGTTTCACTCCTGAAGAGGCAGAAGATCTATATCGTGCCCTCAACGACCTCGCAGACCGCATACGTCATGCGGCAGACAATATAAAAGCTCCGGCTACAAATGCGCCGTTTAATTGAACACCAAGTCGCCGTTAGAGCTTTCGGCGCACTTAACTTATTATTTTGACAACTGCCTCGGAGCTTCGGCTTCGGGGCTTTTTTTTATTGTAACAAAAAAGTTATCAAAAAGTGCCCTCAGTGCGTGACGCATCGGGGGCTTTTTCGTGTTGTGGCCAATCACGAACGCATCCCGAAGGATTTGCGAGGAATTTGCGTGGAATTTTATTTTATTTTTTTTGCCATGGTAGGGCTTTGGCATTGAATAGTTTCTCACGGGTTTTTCCTGTGAACTCCCATTCATTGAGCCTGTCGAGAATGAGATCTTTTTTTAGCATCGTCTCTCTGAACTCCTTACTATTTATGTCTACATCTTTTTCCTTTGGCACCCATCGACCTCCCTTGAAAATCATATCGCGCTTCTTCATCTCCTTGCAGTATAGGTACCCATAGCCACATTTAGCAGCATCTTTGAATTCTGGATATAAACTTGCAAGGGTGCTGTCTGTTCCGTCTATACTTTTTTTCGCACTCTTCGTTAGAAAAATTATAGCGAACAGTGCAACCACAATCATTGCTTGTATAGGTGTAAGATGGTACATGTTTTCAGTTTTTATAGGTTTCTTTCTTATGCTGTAAAGTTAATAATTATTTCAGCTAACTACAAATATTTCTTTGCTTTATTTTTTATGTCGCTATTAAATAACAAAAAGCAGCAAGTAAATGATCACTTGCTGCTTTATGTCGGGATGAGGCGACATTTGGCTTAGAACACTGCGTCCTTATAACAAAAAAGCAGCAAGTAAATGATCACTTGCTGCTTTATGTCGGGATGAGGCGACATTTGGCTTAGAACACTGCGTCCTTATAACAAAAAAGCAGCAAGTAAATGATCACTTGCTGCTTTATGTCGGGATGAGGCGACTCGAACGCCCGACCCCTACGTCCCGAACGTAGTGCGCTACCAACTGCGCTACATCCCGATAAAATGCTTTATCTCTCAAAAGCGATTGCAAAGTTACCATTTTTTATTGGAATAAAAAAATTTTTGAAGAAAAATATAAGAAAATTTGCAGGAATGAAAAAATAGTGCTACCTTTGCACCCGCAAACAAGCAAGATGGTGCCATAGCTCAGTTGGTAGAGCAAAGGACTGAAAATCCTTGTGTCCCCGGTTCGATTCCTGGTGGTACCACTCCTCCTTTCATTAATGCCGCAAGGTCTCTTCGGAGTCGGGCGGCTTTTTTATGCTCTTTATTTAAAGCGGTTTATCCACAATGTTGTGCATAACTTGTTTTATGTTGTTGATAATGAATCCTACTTTTGTTAATAAAGAAGTGGTTTGTTGTTAATAAAGAAGCGTTCTTTTGTTGATGAAATGGTGGTTTGTTGTTAATTACATTGTTTTGTGCTGTTAACAACATCCTTTTATCATGTTGATAAACTTGCTGTTTAGTGTTGATAACTTGCTAACTGCTTGTTGTTGATGTTCTTATGACACATGCTGATAGGCGTTTTATGCACATAACGTCATCAAGTTATCCACAAGTTATCCACTCTTTCTAAGTGTTTTTCCACAATAATCTTGAGGTTACAATATTTTCAGTTGATATTAATCAATTGGTTATCATGCTGAAACACCGTTGTTAACATATAGTTGTTGTTTTCTTGTCTTTTCCTTGTCTTCTCATGTTTCTGTTTATCCACATTTTTTGCTTCTGTGCTCTCTTCTTGTGTGTAAGCGGTAATCTATACTGTTGAAGATTCCCTTGCTGTTACAGGCATTTAAAATGGCGTGTATGTGGATAACAGATAATGGAAGACAGAGGTAGGTGAGGCTTGATGAAAGGAAAGGGTGAAATAAAGGAAAGATTGAAGAAAGAAAAGATAAAATAGACAGATTAGGTAAAAGGGAAAGGAGAAAGGGAAAGATGAAAGATGAAAGGAATAAGGTGGAAGAAGCCAGGTATGAAGAAAAGGGAAAGGTCAAAGAATTGATGGGGAAGGAGTTCTTGAGATGAAAGAATAGATAATGGAAAAATTTGAAAAGGAAAAAAACAAAGGAAAAAGCTACAAAGGAAAAAGCCACAAAGGAAAATAATCCTTCGTGGCTTTTATTATTTGTGCCTGTTTTTATAAAACAGCTAAATTTCGTTATGATCTTAAGCCTTTATAGAAACATGGTGGCAGTTGCTTTTTATTACTCAGCAGCGAGAGTGAAGCGCTTGTAAGCAACGATCTTCAGATCCTTGCTCTCCTTCTTCAGGTAGTCAGCAACGCTCTGCTTGTCGCCGTCGCCGAACTGGAACTCCTGGCAAACGAGGCAGTTCTCCTTCAAGAACTTGCCAACACGACCCTTAGCGATGTTCTGGATCATGTTCTCGTTGAGGTTGGCAGCCTTCTCAGCAGAAACGGTAGCCTTGATCTCGCGGAACTTGGCAACATCCTCAGCTGTGATCCATCCCTTGCCCTGGTTAGACTCGATGTGGTCCTCAGAGTCGAAGTGGTTGGGGTTGAGGCCAGCCTTCTTAACGGCGTTCTCAACAGCCTTCTCGATCTGCTCTTCCTTGGTCTTCTCAACAGCAACCTTGTACTCCTCTTCCTTCACCGACTCAGGAACTGACTCCTCGTCAAGAGCGATAGGCTTCATGGCAGCAACCTGCATGGCGATCTTGTGACCAGCCTCAGCGTTGTTCTCGTTGAGCTGAACCATGGTGCAGAGAGTGTGCTTGTTCATGTGGTCGTAAACCTCGATGTTCTCACCCTCAAGCACGTTGTAGCCGTCAAGCTCCATCTTCTCGCCGGTGATACCTGAGCGCTGTGTAACAGCAGCCTGAACGTCGTTCTCGCCGAGCTTCAAAGCCTTAACCTCGTCAAGAGTCTGAGCCTTTGCAGCGATGGCAGCGTCAAGGATGTCGCTTGTCAGCTGAATGAAATCGGCACCGTTGGCAACGAAGTCGGTCTCACACTTCAGAGCGATCATGGCAGCAAAGCCATTAACGTTCTTAACGAGCACGCAACCGTTAGAGGTCTCGCGGTCTGAACGCTTGGCAGCGATAGCGAGTCCACGCTCACGGAGCAACTCCTTAGCCTTGTCGAAATCGCCTTCAGCCTCGGTCAGAGCCTTCTTCACGTCACCCAGACCGGCACCGGTCATAGTGCGAAGTTTCTTGATATCTTCAATTGAAACAGCCATATGTTGTTTTATTGTTTTAACGGTGCGGACACGCCTTTATGGTGTGTCCGCACCATGATTGTCTTGTTATGATTTATTTGTTTTTTTTGCTAAACCCTCTTCGGGGTTCTTTTTGCTTTAAAGGATCGTTGTGTGGTGTCCTTATAGCTTACTCAGCTGCGGGAGCCTCTGTAGCCTCAGCCTTAGGAGCCTCTTCCTTGCGAGCCTTGCGAACGCGCTTCTTGTCAGCACCCTCGTTCTGCTCAGCAGCAGCCTTCTCGTCAGCCTTCTCTACCTTGCGCTCCTCTACACCCTCTGCGATAGCAGCGCAGCAAGCTGTCAGGATAGCGTCTACAGAATCCTTAGCGTCATCGTTAGCGGGGATGATGTAGTCGATGTTCTTGGGGTCAGAGTTGGTGTCGACGATAGCAAAAACGGGGATACCCAGACGGTTAGCCTCCTTCACAGCGATGTTCTCCTTCATCACGTCAACAACGAAGAGAGCGCTCGGCAGACGGGTCAGGTCAGCGATAGAGCCGAGGTTTTTCTCGAGCTTTGCACGCTGGCGTGTGATCTGGAGGAGCTCACGCTTAGAAAGGTTAGAGAATGTACCGTCGTTCATCAGTTTGTCGATGTTCGCCATTTTCTTCACAGCCTTGCGGATGGTGGGGAAGTTGGTGAGCATACCGCCCGGCCAACGCTCGATAACGTAAGGCATGTTTACGCTTGCTGCCTTCTCAGCAACAACGTCCTTAGCTTGTTTTTTAGTAGCGACGAACAGCACCTTCTTGCCCTGCTTAGCGATCTGCTTGAGAGCCTCTGCAGCCTCGTCAACCTTGGCTACGGTTTTGTTCAAATCGATGATATGGATACCATTGCGCTCCATGAAGATGTAAGGAGCCATTGCGGGATTCCACTTGCGACGGAGGTGGCCAAAGTGGCAACCTGCCTGGAGTAACTGGTCAAAATTTGTTCTTGACATTTTTGTTTTTTGCTTTAAATTGTTTACTTTCCTTTTAGTTTTTCTCGAACCAGCCCACAAGTAACGAGTTTTGAATTTTGAATTCGAGTTTTGAATTGTCGGCTACGCCGATTTTGAATTTTTCAATTTTGAATTATTCTTTTTTCTTGAGATATTTTCTTGATTCGAAAATCAAATAATCTTAATCAGATAATCTTATTTAGAAAATCTTGATTAGAAAATCTCAATTCAAAAATCATAACTCAAAACCTTAATTCAAAATTCAAAATTCCTAATTCAAAAATCAATTTTCGGTCTTGCGAGTTTGGATGCTAAACTTTGGGGTTGGTTAAGCCACGCATATATAATAAGGTGCCTCAACCACTCTCCAAATATTAACGCTTGCTGAACTGGAAGCGACGACGAGCCTTGGGCTGACCTGGCTTCTTACGCTCAACGGCACGAGAGTCGCGAGTGAGGAATCCGTGGTCTTTCAGAGCCTTCTTGTCCTCGGCGTTGATCTTCACCAGTGCGCGTGCGATAGCGAGACGCAGAGCCTGGCTCTGGCCTGTGAAGCCACCGCCATCGAGGTTAGCCTTGATGTCGTACTTCTCTGTTGCCTCAAGAGCCAACAGAGGCTGCTTTACAACATACTGCAGGATTGCAGAAGGGAAATACTTAGAGAGTTCTACCTTATTAATAGTGATCTTGCCGGTGCCTTCTGTAACATAAACACGAGCTACAGCGCTTTTGCGGCGACCTATTGCATTAATCATTTCCATTTTCTACCTTGAATTATTTATACTGGTTAATATCTATTGCCTTGGGCTTCTGTGCCTCGTGCTTGTGCTCTGTGCCCTCATAAACATAGAGGTTGTCCATCAGGCTACGGCCTAAAGGACCCTTGGGGAGCATACCCTTAACGGCGTGACGGATGATCTTGTCGATACCGCCCTCGCGCTTGCGCAGCTCTGCGGGAGTGTTGAAGCGCTGGCCACCGGGATAACCAGTATAACGTGTGTAGACCTTGTCAGTCTCTTTCTTGCCAGAGAAGACAACCTTGTCGGCGTTGATGATGATGACGTTGTCGCCACAGTCTACATGAGGAGTGAATGTGGGCTTGTACTTTCCGCGAAGCAGCTTGGCTACTTTAGAGCAGAGGCGGCCTACAATCTGGTCGCTGGCATCAACCACGACCCACTCTTTCTTGGCTGTTTCCTTGTTTACGGAAATAGTCTTGTAACTTAAAGTGTTCATTTTAAAATTTAAATTTTACTACTAAAAAACATTATTATTTTACTTTGTGCAAGCGATTCACTAACCATGGCTCTCGGCCAAAAGAGTCACTATTAACACACCAGCACAGGGGGCTCTAAGTGTGCCCCCGAAATAATCGGTCTGCAAAATTACACATTATATCTTATATCAGCAAGTTATGAGCGCATGAGACCATTTGATTTAAAAACATTTAACTTTTTTTAAGTCAACTCGTCAGCTCATCAACTCGTCAACTCGTCAGCTGTTCATCTATACCTCTCCGTCCTTTCATCCTCTATCACACCGCTCCAGTTTAGACCGAAGGCAAAATCGTAGACGTTGTTGTCGGCATCGCGATATGGCGTAATGTCGCGCGGTCGGTCTTCGCAGTGTTCCTCTTAAGAGCAAAACCAATCTTAAGCTGGTCAAAAACAAAAAAAACGGGCACCCCACCGGGTGCCCGTGCTACCGAATCAATATTAAGAAATTGTTGATAGGGACGAATCTCATTTAGTAAGGAATTTATCAACTTCGGCAGCAGCTTTTCTTCCGCTTGCCATGGCGCGTACCACCAGCGAGGCGCCGTTGGCAGCATCGCCAGCCACGAACACATTGTCCGCAAACTGTGGCTGTTCGGGCTTAAGAAATCCCATTGCCAGCAGCACCATGTCGGCCTTTATGACCTCAGGCTTGCCTTTCTCGACCATGAGCGGTCTGCCCCCTTCAGAGTTCGGCTTCCAGTCGATCTCCTGCACGCGCACGCCCGTCAGCTTTCCGTCCTTTCCGATAAACTCGAGCGAGTTGATGTTCCAACGGCGTGTGCATCCTTCCTCGTGGCTCGATGTTGTCTTGAGCGTTCGTGGCCAGTTGGGCCATGGGTTCTTCGGGTCCTCAGGTCCCACGGGCGGTTTCGGCATGATCTCTATCTGCGTCACCGACTTGCATCCCTGTCTGTGCGCCGTGCCTATGCAGTCGCTGCCCGTGTCGCCACCGCCGATGACGAGCACGTCCTTGCCCCTGGCGTTGACCAGCTGGTCCTTCTTAAACTCCATTCCTGCCAGCACGCGGTTCTGCTGCGACAGCATCTCGAGAGCCAGATAAACGCCCTTGAGGTCGCGTCCCGGAATCTTCAGGTCGCGGGCTGTCGGTGTGCCTGTTGCCACGACGTAAGCGTCGTAGCCCTCGGGCAGATGTGTCACATCAATGTCCTTGCCATATTCGAACACAATGCCCTCCTGCTCCAATATGTTTATGCGTCGGTCGATGACCTGCTTGTTAAGCTTGAAGTTAGGAATGCCGTAGCGCAGCAGTCCACCTGCCGCCTCGTTCTTGTCATACACCGTCACGCTGTAGCCCTTGAGGTTCAGGCGGTTTGCAGCCACCAGACCCGAAGGTCCTGCACCGATGACCGCCACCTTTTTGCCGTTGCGTTCGGGGTGGTTTATGCGTATAAAATCTTCAGCGAAGGCATGCTCCGTTATGGCAGCCTCGTCCTCGCGGTTTGTTGTCGGCTCATGCTCCATGAGGTTGAGCACGCACGCCTTCTCGCAGAGCGCCGGACAGATGCGTCCTGTAAACTCGGGGAAGTCGTTTGTCGCGTTCAGCAGACGGTATGCCAGCTCCCAGTCGCCTTTAAACAGGGCGTCGTTCCACTCTGGCGGCTTGTTGCCCAGCGGGCATGCCCAGTGGCAGAACGGCACGCCACAGTCCATGCAGCGTGATGCTTGTTGGCGACGGTCATTGCTGTTCAGGGTCTGCTCCACTTCGCCAAAGTCGTGGATGCGGTCATGTATTGGTCGATACCCCGCATCTTTGCGCGGGATAGTAAGAAATGCTTTTGGATTGCCCATAATTCGAATTTTGAATTTTGATTTTTGAATTTTGAATTGTTGCGGCTTGGCCGCAATTTTGAGTTTTGAGTTTTGAGTTTTGAATTTTGAATTGTTGCGGCTTTGCCGCAATTTCGAATTTTTGAATTTTGATTTTTGAATCGTTGTGCAGCGCAATTTTGAATTATTGTGCAGCGCAATTTCGAATTTTTGAATTTTGATTTTTGAATCGTTGTGCAGCGCAATTTTGAATTTTTGAATTTTGATTTTGAATCGTTCATATCGATTTTTTATCAACATGAAGCTCGGAACATTAATCTCGAAAATCGAAAATCAAAATTCATAATTCAACATTGCGGCAAAGCCGCAACAATTCAAAATTCAACAATCAAAAATCAAAATTTGAAATTGCGGCAAAGCCGCAACAATTCAAAACTCAAAATTCAAAACTCAAAACTCAATAATCTCTCTGCATGTCAGCTATCTTCTGTTGTAGCTTCTTGACCTGCTCCTCTTGCAGCACACGCTTATACTCGATGGGCACCACCTGTATGAAGTCTTCCACATAGCGGTTCCAGTCGTCGAGCATGGTGCGTGCCAGCTTAGAGCCCGTGTAGAGATAATGTTGGCGTATGAGCTCGTGCAGCTCCTTGCGGTAATTGCTGTCATCCACCAGATTGATCTCCACCATGTCCATGTTGCAGAAATAGTCGAAGTTATGGTTCTTGTCCCAGACGTAAGCCACACCTCCCGACATGCCGGCAGCGAAGTTGCGTCCCGTCTCTCCGAGCACCACCACACGTCCGCCAGTCATATACTCGCAGCAGTGGTCGCCCGCGCCCTCGATGACCGCAATGGCTCCCGAGTTGCGCACGCCGAAACGTTCGCCCACCTTACCGTTGACATACAGCTCTCCGCCCGTAGCGCCGTAGAGTCCGGTGTTTCCGGCGATGATGTTGTCCTCGGCAGCAAAGTTGGAGCGTATGGGAGGCAGAATGCTTACACGTCCTCCTGAGAGGCCCTTGGCAAAGTAGTCGTTACACTCGCCCTCCAGCTTGAAGTCGACACCGTGTGTCAGGAACGCACCGAAGCTCTGTCCTGCCGAGCCCTTAAACTTGACGTTCACCGTCTTGTCGGGCAGTCCGGCGTTGCCATATTTCTCGGCAATCATGCCGCTGAGCATGGCACCCACCGCGCGGTCGGTGTTCTTGATGGCAAAATCGAGGTTCACCTCCTCGCCGTCTGTTATTGCGCGTTGCGCACCCCTTATGAGCTGCTGGTCGAGCACATCGTTGAGGTCGTGCTTCTGCTCCTTTGTGTGGTAGAGCGTGGTGTCGCCCTGCTCCTTGAAGAGCAAGCGTGAGAAGTCGAGCGCCGCTGCCTTTGTGCCGCCCTGCTCGTGACGAGGCACGATCAGCTCTGTGTGGCCCACGATCTCGTTGAGCGAGCGTGCGCCCATCTGAGCCAGATACTCGCGCACCTCTTGTGCGAGGAACGTGAAATAGTTGATAACATACTTATAATGTCCGCGGAAGTGGGCACGGAGCTTTGGATCCTGTGTCGCCACACCCATGGGACAGGTGTTGAGGTTACATTTGCGCATCATCACGCATCCGAGCACAATGAGAGGAGCCGTACCGAACGAGAACTCCTCGGCACCGAGCAGCGCCATCATTATGACGTCGCGGCCCGTCTTCAGCTGTCCGTCGACCTGCAGGCGCACCTGTCCGCGTAGGCCGTTCTTCACCAGCGTCTGCTGAGTTTCGCTCAGGCCGATCTCGGGTGAGATGCCGGCGAAGCGCATGCTCGATGCCGGCGAAGCGCCTGTGCCGCCCTCGGCGCCCGATATGACGATGAGGTCGCCCTTGGCCTTTGCCACGCCGGCAGCGATGGTTCCCACGCCGCTCTCAGCCACGAGCTTCACGCTTATGGCCGCCTTCGGGTTCACGTTCTTGAGGTCGAAGATGAGCTGTGCCAGGTCCTCGATAGAGTAGATGTCGTGGTGAGGTGGAGGCGAGATGAGCGAGATGCCGGGAATAGAGTGGCGTGTCTTCGCGATGATCTCGTTGACCTTGAATCCCGGCAGCTGACCGCCCTCGCCGGGCTTCGCTCCCTGTGCCACCTTGATCTGAATTTCCTCGGCGTTGACCAGATATTCGGTTGTCACGCCGAATCGTCCCGATGCCACCTGCTTTGTCTTGCTCGACAGCGAGATGCCGTCGATGGTAGAGTGGAAGCGCTCGCTGTCCTCTCCTCCCTCGCCTGTGTTGCTTCGTGCTCCGAGCTTGTTCATGGCCAGCGCCAGCGCCTCGTGTGCCTCCTTTGAGAGCGCACCGAACGACATGGCACCCGTCACGAAATGTTTAACGATGCTCTCCACCGGCTCCACCTCGTTGATGTCGATGGGTGAGCGGCGGAAGTCGAAGAAGTCGCGCAGGAAGATCGGCTCCTCCTTCTCGTCTGCAAGCTTCGAGAACTCTTTGAATTTGTCATAGTTTCCTGTGCGTGTTGCCAGTTGCAGCTTGGCGATGGTCTCAGGGTTCCATGCGTGCTGTATGCCGTCGCGGCGCCAGTGGAACTGTCCGTTGTTGGGCAGGAAGTCGGTGTTTATATCCTTCTCAAACGCCTTGTTGTGCAGGGCGATGGCATCGCGTGCTATTGTAGCCAGGCCGATGCCTCCCACGGTTGATATTTCTGTTCCGAAATACGTCTTCAGCAGACTCTCGCTCAGACCGATGCTTTCAAAGATCTTTGCGCCGCGATAAGAGCGTATGGTCGAGATGCCCATCTTGGCCATGATCTTGAACAGGCCCTTCTTCACGGCCTTTATATAGTTGGCCTCGGCGGTTTCATAGTTTTCCTGTATCTTGCCCTTCTTCACGAGGTCGTCAAGTATGGCGTAGGTGAGATATGGGCAGAGGGCCGATGCGCCGTAGCCCAAGAGCAGGGCGGCGTGCATGACCTCTCTTATCTCGCCGCTCTCCACGATAAGTGCTGTCTGCACACGCTTGCCCACAGAGATGAGGTAGTGGTGCACGGCGCTCACGGCGAGCAGCGACGGTATGGCTGCGTGGTCGGCATCGATGTCGCGGTCGGAGAGAATGATGTAGTTGTAGCCGTCGTCGACGCTGCGCTCAGCCTGCTTGCACAGTTCGTCGAGTGCCTCGCGCAGACCGTCTTCGCCCTTGCTGCACTCGAATATTATAGGCAGCTTCACGGTGTTGAAGCCCTTGTATCTGATGTTGCATAAGATGTCGAGCTGCGTGTTTGTGAGGATGGGGTGTGGCAGACGCACCATCTTGCAGTTGGTCTCGTCGGGTGTCAGGATGCCTGTTCCCACGCGTCCGATATATTCGCTCAGCGACATCACGAGGTTCTCCCTTATCGAGTCGATGGCCGGGTTCGTGACCTGAGCAAACTGCTGGCGGAAATAGTTGAAGAAGATCTGTGGCTTGTCAGAGAGCACCGCCAGCGGCGTGTCGTTACCCATCGACGCTGTGGGCTCCTGTCCCTTTGTCGACATGGGCACGATTGTTCCGTCCACGTCCTCCTCGCCGAAACCGAACTCTATCTCGTGGCGTATGAGGTCGGGCACGCTGTTGTCGACCTTGCGTCCCGAGTGTAGCTTCTCCAGCTGTATGCGGTTTGTCGACAGCCACTGGCGGTAGGGGTGAGCCTTAGCCAGGCGGTCTTTTATCTCGCCGTCATAATAGATTTTTCCTTCCTGTGTGTCGATGAGCAGAATTTTTCCCGGCTGCAGACGTCCCTTCTCGGCAATCTCGGTCGGGTCAAAATCCATCACGCCCACCTCCGATGCCACCACCATGGTGTCGTTCTTCGTTATGGTGTAGCGTGCCGGGCGCAGACCGTTACGGTCGAGCAGACCTCCGGCGAAGCGTCCGTCGCTGAAGAGCAGGGCGGCGGGACCGTCCCACGGCTCCATCAGGATAGAGTGATACTCGTAGAAGGCCTTCAGATCTTCGGGTATGGGGTTCTTGTCGTTGAAGCTCTCTGGCACCATCACCGCCATGGCGTGTGGCAGCGACAGGCCGCTCATCACGAAAAACTCGAACACGTTGTCCAGCGATGCCGAGTCGCTCATGCCTGGCTGTATGATGGGTGAGATGTCGCGTATGTCGCCTAACGTCGCGCTCGACAGCACGCTCTCTCTTGCCTTCATCCATGATCGGTTGCCGCGTATGGTGTTTATCTCGCCGTTGTGTGCCAGGAGGCGGAACGGCTGTGCGAGGCTCCATGTGGGGAAGGTGTTTGTTGAGAAACGCGAGTGGACGAGAGCCAGACCCGACGTGAAGTAGTTGTTGGTGAGGTCAGGAAAATACTGGCGCACCTGCATGCTTGAGAGCATGCCTTTATAGATGATGTTCTTGCTCGAAAGTGAGCAGACATAGAAATCGGAATCGTTGACGCGGCGCTCGATCTTCTTCCTTATTATATATAAGGTGCGCTCAAAGGTTGCGAGCTTGTCGTCGGTCACGCCTGTTATGAACACCTGTTTTATGTCGGGCTCGGTGCTCAGCGCGGCTTCGCCCAGGCACGACGGGTTTGTCGGCACGTTGCGCAGGTGCATGAGCTGCAGGCCTTCGCGCTCGATCTCTTCTATCATGATGCTCAGGATGGCCTGCTGGCGCACGGGGTCTTTGGGCAGGAACACCAGTCCGGTGCCATACTTGCCCTTCTCGGGCACAGGAATGCCCTGAAGCAGAATAAACTCGTGAGGTATCTGCAACATGATGCCGGCGCCGTCGCCTGTTCGTCCGTCAGCGCCCTCAGCGCCTCTGTGGCGCATGTTTTCGAGCACCTTCAGCGCGTTGTCTACCAACTCGTGGCTCTTGTTGCCGTGAATGTTCACTACCATGCCCACGCCACATGCGTCGTGCTCGTGGCTGGCATCATACAGTCCTTGTGTCTGCGCCCCGGCCGTCAGCGGTAAGGGCTGGTGATTTACAATTCCCATTTCTTGTAGCATTTAATTAATAATTCCTTTTGTTTCCCTATCAAAGTGTTTGCAAAATTACGGAAAAAGTTTCAATCTGTCATTATTTTATTTTGACTATTTTAAAACTTTCGTTCTTCAAAATTGTTAAAAACGGCAATGTGTAAGTAAATGACATGAAATTACTTTCGTTCTGTAAGCGTTTTTCTCTTGTTTGCTTAACATCTGAAAGAAAATTGATTTATGATAAGACATCATCTCTTCTTGCCTCCCAAAACGAGGTCTATGCACACATTTATTTTGCACACATAAGGCATTAATTGTGCAATTCTCGTTTCGTTTTCGGAAAATATCGCTACCTTTGCAAGCGTTAAGCTGCCCAACCTCTATTTTTCTCTAAATATAAAAGAGGTGGTTGCTTTGCAATGAAACATAAAACAACAAAATAAACACCAGAAACAATGGAAAAATTAATTGTCAACAACTACGACGAGTTTGCCGCTTATCTTGGTAAGAACCTCGGCGTGAGCGAGTGGGTAGAGCTGCCCCAGGAACGTATTAACCAGTTTGCCGATGCCACCCTCGACCACCAGTGGATTCATGTCGACACCGAGCGTGCCGCTGTGGAGAGTCCGTTCAAGTCGACCATCGCCCACGGTTACCTCACTCTCTCTATGCTCCCCCACATGTGGAATCAGATCATCCAGGTCAACAACCTTAAGATGATGGTCAACTATGGCATGGACAAGATGAAGTTTGGTCAGGCTGTCCTCTCGGGTCAGAGCATCCGTCTCGTTGCCGACCTCCATTCTATCGAGAACCTCCGCGGCGTGACAAAGGCGCAGATCAAGTTCACCATCGAGATCAAGGACGCACGCAAGCCCGCCCTCACAGGCATCGCCACCTTCCTCTATTATTTTAACTAAGAGAAGGGCGAATAGCTAATATTTACATTGCGCTCGTTGTTTTTTAAACATTCTTGCGCTCCATAGGTGCTCAGGCGCTTCGCGGAGTTATTCCCATTAATGCCCCATTAATTATCATTAATACGCGCTTCGCGCGGAAAAATTGATGTTTTATTAATGTTCAATTAATGGAAATTAATGTTTAAAACCGCGCGAAGCGCTTCAACCCCTACGGAGTGTAAAAATGTTATAATAGATGCGCTCCGCGCCTCAGAAATGCACATCTCAACCAAAATATCTGTTCTCTTTTTAACAATGGCTCTGCTGCCTACCGGCTGTTTGGCTGTTGAAAACGTCTGTGCCTCTGACAACAATCAACCGAAGGTGCAGACAGCCCGTCAACGCATTGCTGAATCGTCGACAGCAGAAAAGATGGTGGGAGTGGTGCTGGGGCTTACCGCCATCTATGTTCTTGTGAGCTACCAACTGCTTGAGATCCGAAACGATAAGAACAAAGAGCGAATTGACGACTTGCAGACAAAGGTGGCCGATTATGAGACCATTATCGTCAAGACATCGTTGGCTGATGCTTTGACAGCTGTTCGTGAGACACCTGTTTTTAAGCGTTTCCTTTCTCTCGCCGACAAACCGTTGCTTTCCACATCCGATGATGATTGGCAACAGCTCATTGATGTTGTGACCCAGCAGATGCCATCCTTCGCCCATTTCTTATTGTCAGAAAATGGCGTAAGCGCGAAAGAGTTTCGTCTTTCCGTTCTTGCCTTGCTGTCGTTCAAACCCGGCCAGATGGCGGTGCTTACAGGTCTTACCAATTCGGACATATCGCAGACCCGCCGCCGCTTGCTTCAGAAGGTTTTTGGCGTTCAAGGCAGTGCTGCCGACTATGATAAATGCATAAGGGGAATGGCTGGTTAGCGCTCTTTTTCGGTTAGGCTCTTTAAAAATCTTTTTTTTATAATTTGTTCTTTATTTCTTAACTGCCTGATAACCACTTTGTTTTGGCGTTTGTCCAAAATTGTCCAAAGTTATGTGATTTTTAATTTGAAGATAAGATATTTCTTTCTTATTTTTGTGGCAAAATAAAAATCAACTTTATAAAACAAAAATCATTATGACTTCCATCATTATAGCTTCAAACATGATCGTTGTCGCATTCGACACGCTGTTGTTAATTCTTTTTCTCTACTTGGCCATTGCCGCCATACGTCTCGTCTTTAGAAAGAACTATAAGGGGGCAGCCAAATTGGGAGGTCTCGTGGCGTTGGCTGTGGTGCTTGCCTTAATCGGTGACATGCCGAATCTCTACATCTTTTATATTAAAAATCTTTGCGCCATCTTTTTTTAGATGACCAAAGACCGTTCTTTGCGTTGTCTCCCGTTTTGAGATAACGAAAAAACATTAAGTGTGTAAAAAACTGTCATTATGAAAAAATTCTTTAGACATCACATCACGAGCGTGGCAGCAACGCTTGTTGTCATTTTTGGCTTTGTTTGGTCAGAGGTGAAAGGCTCTGTTATAAATAACGATGTGCCAAAGACCGCTGAAAGAGTGTGCCAGCAGTGTCGAAACGTCGATGCCAACGATAAGGTGGTAGGTCTTGTCCTTGGCGTGGGAAGCATTCTGGTGCTAATAGGCTGTTGGCGATTAGAACGCCAAAACGATGTAAAGGACGCTACGATAGACAAGCTTCAAAAGGAGATTGAGGGGCTGAAAAATCATGCTTGACAAGCGTTAAATTATAACCTCGCAAGAGGTCATAGAAGATGCTTTACTGAGCATCGTGTCCAGGAAATCGTTGTAAAAGTTCAATCGTTTCTTGTCGTTTTTAGCCTCAAAAAACCATGTTTTTGCATAAATATACAGAATGACAAAAAGAAAGGGATAAGAGGGAATTGGGCTTCAAAACGATAAGAAAAAAGGCGAAATTTTGACGTCAATTGTTAACAAGTCTTAAAAATAGGGTTGAGTTGTCAAAGGGCCTCTTTGAGGACGTCAAAGAGCCTCTTTGAGGCTGTCAAAGAGGCTTAATGAGAACGTCATAAAGGCACTTTCATTTTGTCAAATGAGCTTAATGGGAAACTGCATAAATATGCACCTCAAAGCGCATATTTATGCATGTTTCCGTGATGTCGTTTACGGCTTCATCAGCATCTGTTTTTTCCGTTCCTCAAGCTCCACATGTTACGTTTTGTCAGCATTACCTTATTATAATGGCAAAAGTTAAGCTGTTTTGAGAAAATACAACACAAAAGTACATTTAATGCATTATTTTTGCGCGTTTTAATATTTTTATATTATCTTTGCTGACGAAATGTAATAATTATCAATAAAAGAATAACAAGATGAGAAAATTTTTACTTTCAGTTATGATGCTTCTTGCCGCTGGCATGGCTAAACCCGACGACAAAGCGTGGTATCTGTGCACAGATGCCAATGTGAAGGTAGCTCTGGCAGATGTCGACTATCTGCTTGCTGCCGACGACAATGACCATTTCACCGTGGTGGTGAAGAGTGGCTTACCCATTGCCGACGTGAAGAGCGTGAGCTTCGTGCAGCAGACCACCGGCATAGAGTCGGTCGACATGAGCAAGGCAGGCGTGGTGTTGCCCACCAAGGCATCGGCAACCCTTCAGCTCACAGGCCTGGCATCAGGCAGCGTTGCAAAGATCTATTCGGTTGACGGCCGACTGGTGAAAGAGGCAACAGCCGCTGGCGAGTCGCTCACCATCAGCGTTGCCGACCTGGCAGAAGGAACCTACATTCTAAGAACGAAGAACACAGACGTGAAATTTGTGAAGCAGTAAAAGGCAAGGAGCAACGAACCTTCTAAAACGGAGAAACATTATGAAAAAATATTTTCTATCCATCTTATCAGCGCTCATGCTGGCATCATCGGCGAGCGCACAGTTTGTAATAACCAAAACAGACGATACCAAAACAAACGTTGATGGCAAACTGACAGTAGAGACCCAAGGCGAAGCACCGACATTTGGCGGCATCAACGTAAACGACATTTCTTATATAACCCGCAAACAGAACCTACAACTCACAGAGACGCTGAAAGCCAACTATTTTCAGGGCATCAAGTCGCAGTCGTCGGTAGGCGCAGCCAACTATTATCTTGTCTTAACCAACGATCCCGACATGGAGATCAGCGACGAGCAGCAGTTCACCCCCACCACACCCGGTGGAGCCGTTGTGTCGCTCGACATCTACGGTGCCGACAGCTCAGACCCCGACAACGCCATCCTGCCCGATGGCACCTACACGCTCAACGAGTCGACAGCAGCCGGCACCGCCGACATGCAGACCACCTTCGTGCGCCAGCTTGGTTTCAAGGGCGTGCTCGAATATAAGACCGTAAAGAGCGGCACCATCACCGTGAGCCGAAGCGACCAGGGTGTCTACACCATCGACGGCACCTTCGTGTCAGAACAGGGCGAGCAGTTCACCGTCCACTATGCTGGCGAGCTGACCTTCGAGAACAAGAGTTCAAGCTCTAAGGACAACCTCATGACCGACGATGTGGTCAACACCGTGTTCAAGGGTCTCACCATCACCGCCCATGGCGGCGACGAGAAATATAACCGTTACACCCTTCAGCTCTTCGACGGCACCGACAACAACGGCCTCATCTCCGACGGCGTGGTGCTCAACGTCGATCTCTTCTCTACCACCCCTGCCGGCGACGACATCATCATTGCCGACGGCACCTATAGCGCCTCTGCCGACTATGAGCAGATCAAAGAATTTAAGCCTATGACCTTCCTGCCTGGCGAGTGTTACACCGTCATCGGCTACCCGCTCTATGTGGGAACCTATCTCCAGGACATGCGCAAGAGCGCCGAGACAGGCACCATGCTCTATGGCTACGCCAACCAGGGAACCATCACCATGAAGCGCGACGGCAGCAAGTATAACGTCAAGGTAGACCTGACCACCCGCAACGGTGTCCACATCACAGGCGAATATCCCATGGGCGATGTCGACCTGATCGACAGCCGTCCAAAGAACATCGACGACCGTCTGCATGCAGACAAGGAGATGGCCTTCTCTACAGACACCTATTCTTATGCCTACTGCACTCCCGGCTATCAGAACCAGAACAAGGGCGAGGCGCATCCCGATGTTAACGAGTTTGAGCTTGTGGTCAACGACCACATCACCAGCGAGTCGTTCGTGCTCGACCTCATCCTGCCAGCTGGCGTGACCACCCCCGAGGGCACCTACACCGTGGCTGACGTGGACAACGACAAGTATGATCCTTACACATGGGTTCCCGGCTACAACGTGGGCATCTCTGCCGTTAGAAAGGGCACATGGGCTTACGAGCACTATGTAAAAGACTCGATTGAGCCTGACATCAAGGCTGCCGCTACAGAGGGCACCATCAAGATCACGAAGAACCAGGGCATCGGCGGTCAGGACTTCTACACCATAGAATATGAACTGAAGGACGACAGCAACCCCAAGAACACCGTCAAGGCCACATGGCTGGGCAAGATCAAGATCTACGCTTATTAGTCTAGCAGATAGACCTCTACAAGAAGAAAAGGGCAATCGCCGCATAACAACGCAATTGCCCCCTTTCTGCCATCTGTGCAGAAAGGGGGCGATTTGCGTTTCATGTGGGCGATTTGCGTTTAACGTTGGCGATTGTCTATTAATCGCTTATTTTGCGCTTCGCGCGGTTTTTTAAACATTAATTTCCATTAATGATCCATTAATTATCATTAATACGCGCTTCGCGCGGATATTTATGAATTATTAATTTAAAATTAATACGCGCGAAGCGCGAAATATTAATGTTCATTAATGTTCAATTAATGGGAATTAATGTTTAAAACCGCGCGAAGCGCAAAGCGCGATGTAGATAACGATGTGAGAGACTTATAATATAATAAGGTGAGAGCCTCCCCCTTGCGCCTTCTCCCTCATGGCGCCGGGGCTTATTCCAAACTCGTCCTTGAAACACTTGTTGAAGTAGGACGGTGAGGTGAAGCCCACCTCGTAGGCAATCTCCGAGACCGACTTTTCCGTTTTCTCTATCAGTCGACGGCTGCGTTCCAGACGAGCCTTGCGCAGCAGTTCCACAGGTGTCTGGCCCGTGAGAGCCTTCACCTTGCGGTAAAGCTGCACGCGCGACAGGCCGATCTCCTCGCCAATGCGCTCCACGGAGAAGTCGCTGTCTCCCATGTTGTCGCGGATCACCTCGCGCAGTCTCGTCACGAAGGTCTGGTCCTGAGCCCCCAGCATCTCCTCTTCCTTTTCCTCCTCCTTGCTGTTGCCCGAGAAGAGCGAGCGCAGGAGCGTGCGCGAGTGGATGAGGTTGTCTATACGGGCGAGGAGCAGCGAGCCCGTGAACGGCTTCGTGAGATACGAGTCGGCGCCCGTGCCGTAGCCCTCCTCGCGCTGTTCAGAGAGCGAGCGTGCGGTGAGCAAGATCACAGGAATGTGGCTCGTTGCCGTGTCAGCCTTCAGACGGCGCGTAAACTCAAGGCCGTCCATCACAGGCATCATCACGTCACACACCACCAGCTTAGGCACCTCGCGGCGGGCACGCTCCAAGCCTTGCTGTCCGTTGACCGCCTCCGACACGTTATAGTGGTCTTGCAGTATGGAACGCAGATAAGCCCTCATGCCGTTGTTGTCGTCGATGATGAGCACCAGCGGGCGGTCCGCGTCAAAGTCTTCGGCGTTGGTTATGCGCTCCGCCTTCTCCGCCGCCTCCACGTTCACGGGAGCGTAAGAGTCGTCCACATATCCCTGCTCCGCTTTCGTGCAGTTGTCTTTGTTGCCGTCGTTGTCGGCGTCAGGGTCATAGCCCTCTTGCGTGTCGGGCAGAGTTATGCTGAACGTTGTTCCCTCCTCTTGTGAGCTTGTGGCGCTTATACTGCCGTGGTGCAGGTCCACGTTGGCCTTCACCAGCGCCAGGCCTATGCCCGTGCCGCCGATGCTGCCCTTCGACTGGTAGAACCTCTCGAAGATGTGAGGCAGGTCGTCCTTGCTTATCGTCTTCACCGAGTCGTTGTTCATCGTGAAGAAGAAGGATCCCCCGTTGTGTCTCAGCGTTATGGTTATCGTTCCGTCCTTCGGCGTATATTTCACCGCGTTCGACATGAGATTGAAGAACACACGCGCCAGCTTGTCACGGTCGGCAATGACGGTAGCTTGTGCTGCATCGGCGGGAGCGTCCACCTTCACCGTTATTCCCTTGCGCGAGGTCACGGCATCGAAGTCGTCAGCCCACAGCCGCAGCGTCTCGGCAAGGTTGAAGCGGTTCAGCTTCAGCACCGCCTTGTTGTTCTGCACCTTTCGGAAGTCGAGGATCTCGCTCACCAGCTGTATAAGGATCTTCGTGTTGCGTTCCACCATCTGCAACATGCGTCGGTGCGTGCCCTGCACCGTCTTGTCTTCAAGCAGCTGCTCCGTAGGGCCGGCGATGAGGGTGAGCGGCGTGCGCAGCTCGTGACTGATGTTTGTGAAAAACTGTAGCTGCGTGTGCGTCAGCTCCTCTATGTGCTTTGTCATCTGTCGTTGCTGCTCCACGCTGTCAGCCAGCTGCCTGTTCAAGCGTGCCTTTGCGCGGTTGGCTCTTACCACATAGACATAAGCCATGCCAAGCAGGAGCAGCGCCCCTAACATGATGAGCAGGTAGATGCGTTGCGTCTTGAAGTCGTTCACCGTCTTGTCCACGCGGTCGCGCAGCTCCGAGAGGTGTCCCTGCTGACGAGTAGTCTCGTCATACTGCATGAGCAGCACGCGGGCGTTGGCCTCTGTCACGAGAGCCGATGACAGGCGGTTCTCGCGGTCGTAAGGTTTGTGCGTAAGAATTTTCATTGCCAGCCTCATGACCTCGTCGCCGCGCGTGGGGTAGATGGACGACGCGAAGAGCTTGCCCTCAGCGACGAGCTGCATGCCGCCGCCCTGTTGAGGCATGGCGTCGATGCCGCACAGCTTTATGGTCTTAGGGTCTATGCCGTGCTTCACCACCGCCCGTCGCGCCCCCATCGCCATGCGGTCGTTGTGGGCGAAGATGCCGTTGAAGGCAGGGTAGGGTGTGCTCAGGAGCGAGTCCATCACGCGGTAGGCCCCCTCTTCTGTCCAGTCGGCATACACCTTCTTCACGATGTCAATGTTTGGCCGTAGTGCCGCCACGCTGTCGAAGCCCTCGCCGCGCTCAATGGCTGGCGACGACGATGACAGTCCGCACAGCTCCACCACCTTTGTGCCGGCCGTGTTGGCGTTAGCCATAAATTCGGCCATGGAAGCGCCGATCTCGTGGTTGTTGGCACCTATGTAGGCCGTATATTTGTCCGAATGTGTCCGTCGGTCGAAGACAATGACCGGAATGCCCTTCTCATACGCCTTGTCTATGGCTGGCGAGATGGAGACCTGTCCCGGTGCCACCACCAGCAGGTCCACGCCTTGTTCCACGAACCGGTTTATCTGCTCCGTTTGCAGGCGCACATCGTCGTTGGCCGACTTTATCTGCAGGTCCACGTCATAGTAGGTAGCCGCTATGCGCAGCTCCTCGTTCAGCTTGTCACGCCATGTGTCTTCAGAACATTGCGACACGCCCACGACAAACCGCTTATGCGTCTCTTCGCCTCCACACGATGCGAGGCACAGGCTCACGGCAGCTGTGAGCACCAGCGCCGTGACGGCGTTTGCAAGCCATGACAGAGAATGGCGCTTGTTTGTTTTATGGATAGTTTTCATTCTAAAGATGTCTTCACTAAAAATGAGGAAATTCTAAAATAATAGTTGTCAAGGAAATATCACGTTGCAAAATTAAGAAAAAAGCGCGAATTTTGTTGTCTTTTTTTGTAAAAATGTTTCGTGAAAGAAAAGTGCAACAATAATGAACGTTTTTTTATGTCGCATAGCCTTGTTAATTGCTAACTTTGCAAACAGAAAAGAAAGACACACGAAATAGGTTTTTTGGTTGATAAATAAGAATTTGGTTTTATTAATTGATGGTAATTTGTGAGCAGCGTTTATGGTTTTTATCGCTGCTCTACCCACGAGAGACCGTGAGGTTGGTCGTGGCGATTGAAAAGGAATTGTTTAGGAGGACGGAAGAACGAACAGAACACGTTGTTCCGTCCTTCTTTTTTTGTGCCCGTAGGCCTAAACCGGAAAGGCTAATCTCCTTCTTTTTACTTGTCTACTCGTTTGCTGGCAGCATGTCGAAGGCATGCGAAACTTGAGTTGATGATTGTAAATTTCGTTCATATCATGTCATTTTTGCAACATTGCAACAAATGAATAGCTTGATGAACGAATTTTTATCTTATATCATTATAAACGAGATTAATTTTGCAGCACAACAATCGCTTACAAGACCAATCGACAACAATTAGTTTTGCATGTTACATATATAAAAAAAGTGCATGTAAAAAATCCTATTGAAAGTCATCTCGTTTGTATGCGATAACTAAAAACAAAAAAGAAAAAAGAAAACAATAAACAAAATAAACCTAAAAGTAAAAATTGAATGAGAAATCTTAAGAAAGTCATTCTCGGAACCATGCTCACAATGGTATGCTCCGCAGCCTTCGCACAAGACGTGAAGGTGAAGGGTGTCGTGAAGCAGCCCGATGGTGAGACCATCATCGGAGCAACGGTAACGGAAAAGGGCACCACCAACGCCACCGTGACAGACCTCGATGGTAACTTTACCTTGCAGGTGAAGGAAGGTGCCGAGTTGGTAATCTCCTACATCGGTTTCAACACCATCACCACCGCTGCCAAGCCACAGATGGACGTGACCCTCAGCGAGGACACCAAGCTCATTGAAGAGGTGGTGGTAACAGGCTACACCACACAGCGCAAGGCCGACCTCACAGGTTCTGTGTCGGTGGTGAGCGTCACAGACCTGCAGAAGCAGAACGAGAACAACCCCATGAAGGCCCTTCAAGGCCGCGTGCCCGGCATGAACATCTCTGCCGACGGCTCACCCTCTGGCGCTGCTACCGTGCGCATTCGCGGTATCGGCACTCTTAACAACAACGACCCTCTCTACATCATCGACGGTGTGCCCACCAAGGCGGGCATGCACGAGCTCAACGGCAACGACATCGAGAGCATACAGGTCCTTAAAGATGCCGCCTCGGCTTCAATCTACGGTTCGCGTGCTGCCAACGGTGTGATCATCATCACCACAAAGAAAGGCAAGGACGGCAAGCTGAAGGTAGACCTCGACGCATCGGTGGCTGCTTCGATGTACAGCCACAAGATGGACGTGCTCAACGCCAAAGAGTTTGGTCAGGTCATGTGGCAAGGCTATGTGAACGACGGCATGGATCCCAACACCAACGGCTTGGGCTACCATTACGACTGGGGCTACAACGCCCAGGGACAGGCTGTGCTCAACGGCATCACGATGAAGAAATATCTCGATGACGCCGGCACCACACCCGCTGCCGACACCGACTGGTATGACCAGACCACCCGCACGGGCGTGATCCAGAACTATAACGTGAGCGTGAGCAACGGCTCACAGAAAGGTTCGTCTTACTTCTCGCTGGGCTACTACAAGAACATGGGTATCATCAAGACCAGCGACTTTGAGCGCTTCTCGGCACGTTTCAACACCGAGTATAAGCTCATCAACGACAAACTCACCATCGGCGAGCACTTCACCCTGAACCGCACATCAGAGGTGGCAGCACCCGGCGGATTCCTCCAGAACGTGTTGCAGTTTAACCCCTCGCTCCCCGTCTACACCACCACCGGTGGCTATGCAGGCCCTGTGGGTGGCTACCCCGACCGTTACAACCCCGTGGCTGTGCTTGAGCGCAACAAGGACAACCGCTACACCTTCTGGCGTACGTTCGGCGATGCCTATGTGAACCTTAACCTCTTCAAGGGCTTCAACCTGCGCTCAACCTTCGGTCTCGACTACTCGCAGAAGCAGCAGCGCATCTTCACCTATCCCGTGACCGAGGGCAACGTGTCAAACAAGACCAACGCTGTTGAGGCCAAGCAGGAGCACTGGATGAAGTGGATGTGGAACGCCGTGGCAACATATAACCTCGAGCTGGGACAGCACCGCATGGATGCCATGGTGGGTATGGAGCTGAACCGCGAGGACGACAACTCCTTCTCTGGACGTAAGGAAGACTACATCATCCTTAGCCCCGACTACATGTGGCCCGATGCCGGCACAGGCATCGCACAGGCTTATGGCTCTGGCGAGGGCTACTCGCTCGTCAGCTTCTTCGGTAAGCTCAACTACAACTTTGCTGACCGTTACATGGCATCGCTCACCATGCGTCGTGACGGCTCGTCACGCTTCGGCAAGGACAACCGCTATGCCACCTTCCCCTCTGTTTCGGCAGGCTGGCGCATAAACAACGAGAAGTTTATGAAGGCCACAAGCTCATGGCTCGACGACCTGAAGCTCCGCGCTTCATGGGGCCAGACAGGTAACCAGGAGATCTCTAACCTCGCCCGTTACACCGTCTATGTAAGCAACTATGGCGTGAACGAGAACGGCGGCCAGAGCTACGGCACCTCTTACGACATTGCTGGAACCAACGGTGGCCAGACCCTCGCTTCAGGCTTCAAACGCAACCAGTTGGGCAACAACAACATCAAGTGGGAGACCACCACACAGACCAACCTCGGTTTCGACTATGCGCTGTTCAACAACTCGCTCTACGGTACCTTCGACTGGTATTTCAAGAAGACCAAGGACATCCTCGTTCAGATGGCCGGCATCGCTACCATGGGCGAAGGCTCGTCACAGTGGATCAACGCCGGCGAGATGGAGAACAAGGGTCTCGAGTTTAACATCGGCTACCGCAAGACAACCAAGTGGGGACTGCGTTACGACATCAACGCCAACATCGGCACCTACCGCAACAAGATCACCAAGCTGCCTACAACAGTGGCTGCCAACGGCACCTTCGGCGGCAACGGCGTGAAGAGCGTTATCGGTCACGCCATGGGATCGCAGGTGGGCTATGTGGCCGACGGCATCTTCAAGTCGCAGGATGAGATCGACAACCACGCCACACAGGAGGGTGCAGCCCTCGGACGCATTCGCTGGAAGGATCTCAACAACGACGGCAAGATCACAGAGGCCGACCAGGAGTGGATCTACGACCCCACGCCCGACTTCACCTACGGCTTCAACATCTACCTCGAATATAAGAACTTCGACTTCACCGCCTTCTTCCAGGGCGTGCAGGGTGTCGACATCATCTCTGACCTCAAGAAGGAGACCGACATCTGGGCAGGTCTGAACATCGGCTTCCTGAACAAGGGACGTCGTCTGCTCGACGCCTGGAGCGCCACTAACCCCAACAGCAACATCCCCGCTGTGTCGCTCTCTGACAACAACAATGAGAAGCGCGTGTCAAGCTATTGGGTGGAGAACGGTTCTTATCTCAAGCTGCGCACCGTGCAGATTGGCTACAACGTACCGAAGAGCTTCGCACAGAAGCTCGCCATGGAGCGCCTGCGCTTCTACCTCAGCGCTCAGAACTTGTTCACCGTCAAGAGCAGCAGCTTCACAGGTGTGGACCCCGAGAATCCTAACTATGGTTACCCCATTCCTTTGAACATCACCTTCGGACTGAATGTAACCTTTTAAGAAGGGAAGAGTGAAGAGTGAAAAGTGAAAAGTGAAAAACGAAAAGTGAAAAATCCTATAGCCAAGGCTATTGTCCGTTAACTTCACGAGCGAAGCGAGTTAACTTCCCTTAACTTCCGCTCACTTCCTTCACTTCCATAACTTCCTTCTCTTCCGAAACAAAGAAAAAACTTAAAAAAGAAAACAACAATGAAAACCAAAATATTTAGCCGCTTGGCCCTTGCCACCGTCCTCACGGCAGGTGCGCTGTCACTGGGCAGCTGCGACGATTTTCTTGACCATCAGAAGCCGCAGGGCACCCTGGACGAGACACAGGTGAAAGACCCCAGCCGCATCGACAATCTGGTCATCTCGGCTTATGCCGTCTATATGTCTGCCGAAGATGTCAACTCTTCGTTCTCAATGTGGAACTTCGACGTGCGTTCCGACGATGCCTACAAAGGCGGTAACGGAACGAGCGACGGCGACGTGTTCCATCAGCTGGAAATATCGCAGGGCATACTGACGACCAACTGGAACATCAGCGACATGTGGACACGCCTCTACAACTGCATCTCGCGCGTTAACACCGCCTTGGCACAGCTCGAACAGCTCGACTCGAAGGATTATGCGCTGAAAGACGAGCGCGTGGGCGAGATGAAGTTCTTGCGTGCCTACGGTCATTTCCTCTTGAAGCGTCTGTATAAGAACATTCCGTTCGTGATGAACCCCAACCTCACCGTCGAGGACTATAACAACCTCTCAAACACCGAGTACACCAACGACGAGGGTTGGCAGCTTATCATCAACGACCTTGAAGATGCCTACAAGGTGCTGCCCGTAAAGCAGAAAGAGGTGGGACGTCCCTCAAAGGCTGCCGCTGCCGCTTTCCTGACAAAGGCTTATCTCTACAAGGCATATCATCAGGACAACGCACAGAGCAACGAGGTGACCTCTATCTCTGCCGACGATCTGAAGAAGGTGGTAGAGTATAGCGACCCCGCCATCTACCAGGCAGGCGGCTTCGACCTTGAGGCCGACTTCCATAACAACTTCCGCCCCGAGACACAGTATGAGAACGGCGTGGAGAGCATCTGGGCCATACAGTATTCGATGAACGACGGCACCAAGCTGGGTAACCTCAACTGGAGCTACGGTCTTATCGTGCCCAACATTGCCGGCGTGACCGACGGCGGTTGCGATTTCTACAAGCCGTCGCAGAACATGGTCAACGCCTTCCGCACCAACGCCGAGGGTCTGCCACTGCTCGACACATTCAACGACA
>UQTI01000030.1 GCA_900543975.1 uncultured Prevotella sp.
CACGATATTGCACCATCGCTATCGTTACCAGGACAAACGCTACAGTATGTGAAACCGCAATAACTACATGATGTGTAGACGAGGCAACACTGTGTTGTGGTCGTCTGCACTTCATACAATATAATGAAATTATTATATATTTGACATTATGGACATTACACTTTATCCAAAGCTTATTACAGATGCCTTGGCCACGGTCACATATCCCGGAACCAAGAAAAATCTCATCGAGAGCAACATGCTTGCCGACGATGTGCGCATTGATGGTATGAAGGTCAAGTTTACGCTTATCTTCCCGCGCGACACAGACCCGTTCCTCAAATCAACGCTCAAGGCTGCCGAGGCTGCCATCCATTATCATGTGAGCAAGGATGTGGAGGTAACCATAGAGACCGAGTTTACGTCGAAGCCGCGTCCCGAGGTTGGCAAACTGCTGCCTCAGGTCAAGAACATCATTGCTGTTAGTTCAGGCAAGGGTGGAGTGGGCAAGAGCACCGTGGCTGCAAACCTCGCCATCTCGTTGGCACGTCTTGGCTACAAGGTGGGACTGCTTGATGCCGACATCTTCGGCCCGTCTATGCCAAAGATGTTTGACGTGGAGAAAGAGCGACCCTATGGTGTTAACAAGGACGGTCGCGACCTCATCGAGCCGATAGAGAAATATGGCGTGAAGCTGCTCAGCATCGGTTTCTTCGTGAACCCCGACACGGCAACGCTGTGGCGCGGCGGCATGGCCTCAAACGCCTTGAAGCAGCTCATCGCCGATGCCGATTGGGGCGAGCTCGACTATTTTGTGCTTGACACGCCTCCGGGCACGAGCGACATCCATCTCACGCTCCTCCAGACGCTTGCCATCACGGGTGCCGTTATTGTCAGCACACCTCAGAGCGTGGCTCTCGCCGATGCACGCAAGGGCATCGACATGTACCAAAACGACAAGGTGAACGTGCCCATCCTCGGTCTTGTGGAAAACATGGCGTGGTTCACGCCTGCCGAGCTGCCCGAGAACAAATATTATATCTTTGGCAAGGAAGGCTGCAAGAACCTCGCTAAGGAGATGAACGTTCCTTTGCTTGCACAGATACCGCTCGTGCAGAGCATCTGCGAGAATGGTGACAACGGCACCCCTGCAGCCCTCGACATCAACAGCATCACAGGACAGGCTTTCATCAGTCTTGCGCAGGCTGTCGTAACGGTAACAAACAAGCGTAACCGCGAAATGGCTGCCACCAAGATTGTGGAGGTGAAGAAATAGGTTTTGACTGTTGCTTGACCTTTAGCAAGCAACAAATAATAAAGCCAATGTGCCTTTTAAACCCAAATCGGTCGTTAGGGCTGCATGGATTTTGGATTTTTAGAAGAATGGATTTTGTTTGGCTTTTAATGAGTAATAGCGAGCTATTGCGAATTAAAAACAAGCAAAAGACAACTTATAAAAACCAAAAGATTGCAAGCAGTTATAAAATAATACATAAAACGGCCTAATGACCGATTTGGGTTAAAACATTAATTTCCATTAATTCCTCCATTAATAGAAATTAATGTTTTTTTGTGTTTTTGTCTTTCTTCCTTTTTTGTTGTTATCTTTATAAGTTTTTTTTTGCAAACGATTGCATATTTTTGCAAACGATTGCACTCATTTTTTTGCAAACGATTGTATAGTTTTTTGGGCTGTTCTTTCAATTTTTACTTGTTGTATATTCTTTTTATGAATACTTTTGCGGCCAGATATATAACTTAAAAACTATTTTTTAAAACCTTCTTATGCAAAAAAAACTACTTAAAGCATGGGCTTTATTCTTGCTTATGCTTATCGCCATGCCAGTTGTGGCGAACGACTTTAACAGTCAGCGAACGGATTTTCGTGACGAAAGTATTTATTTCATGATGACCACTCGTTTCTACGATGGTGATCCAAAGAACAATGTATTGTGTTGGGATAACCAGGAATGTCAGAAGAGTACCAAGGACCCTTGTTGGCGAGGTGACTTCCAGGGCGTAATCGACAAGCTCGACTACATCAAGGCGCTTGGCTTTACAGCCATCTGGATTACTCCTGTCGTGCAGAATGCTTCAGGCTACGACTATCATGGTTACCATGCATCTGACTTCACGAGGGTTGACTGCCGTTATCAGAGCGGTGACGGCTCGAAGAGTGGCGACGCGATGTTCCAGGAACTCATCGACAAAGCGCACGCAAAGGGTATCAAAATTATCCTCGATATCGTGCTCAACCACACTGGTAACTTCGGTGAGGAGACACTCTGCAAGTTATTTGATCGTGACACACAGCTTCGCAATCAGGCTTACATAGATGCTTGTATGATTCCAAATGAGGAGAAGTTGGGTAGCGACTACTTGACTGTTGCAGGAGGTTTTCAGTATCAGCGTCGTCTGGCGCAGATGAAGAATACCGATGGTGTGAATCATGATATTCACAATTACTGGCACCATTTCGGTAACTTCAATTGGGATGATCCTACCCGTTGGTGGGCTCAGATTGCAGGCGACTGTGTAGACCTCAATACCGAGAACGATGCAGTGGCAGATTATCTTGTCAACTGCTATGGCAGCTTTATCAAGATGGGTGTAGATGGTTTCCGTATCGATACCTCTGGTCACATCTCTCGTCTTACCTTCTGCAAGCAGTTTATCCCTCAATTTGCTGCTCTTGGCGAGCAGTACAAGGATAAGCGCCTCAACCAGGCACCTTTCTTTATGTATGGTGAGGTGTGTGCCCGTTTCGGTGGTGTACAGTACCGTGGTCAGGACAATCTTTCACCTTATTATTATACATGGAAGGCTCCACAGGACTTGATGGATAAGTTTGATGGTAGCCAGTCATATTGGGATACACAGGAAGTCTTTGATAGAGGTTCTGGTCTTGATGCTAAGTTGATGCCTCTCTGTGAGAAAGATAATGCAGCATCTCCTGAAAGCGATAACACCTTTATGGTGAATGGCAAATGGCATGAACCAAACTATTCTCAGTCAAGTGGATTCAATGTTATTGATTTCCCATTGCACTACAACTTTAACACAGCTGCAGCTGCATACGGTTTAGCTAAAACTGGTGATATGAAATATAATGACGCTACATATAATGTAGTATATGTAGATAGCCATGACTACTGTCCAGGTCCAAACGATGGTGTTCGTTTCCCTGGTACTGATGCTCAGTGGGCTGAGAATCTCTCTCTGATGTTTACCTTCCGTGGTATCCCATGTCTCTACTATGGTTCTGAGATTGGTTTCCGTCGTGGTTCGGCAATTGATCGAGGCCCTCATGGTCCTCTCTCTGATACTGGTCGTGCTTACTTCGGTGGTTATATCACTGGTGATGTGACTGCAACTGACTTCGGTGATTATCAAGCTTCTGGTAATGTGGCTGCCACATTGAATCATGATGTAGCTCAGCACCTCATCCGTCTGAACAAGATTCGTCAGGCAGTTCCTGCACTCCGTAAGGGTCAGTGGACCGATGACGGTTGTGAAGCCAATGGTGGTATCGCCTTCAAGCGTGCTTACAAGGACAGCTACGCACTCGTAGCCCTCAATGGTGGTGCTACATTTACAGATTGCCCAGCAGGCACATATACTGATGTTGTTACTGGTCAGACCTACACAGGTTCTACTATCACCGTAGACGCTCCTCAGACTCAAGGTCAGGTACGTGTACTTGTAAAGGATTGGACTGGTGGTGTAATAGGCGAGGATGGCCCATTCATCTACACAACTTCTCCTGTATCAAAAGGCGATCAGGCATACGACGGTCATGAAGAGGATGGTACAACATGGAACGAGCAGGCTCCTGCTGCTTCTGCAACTGTTGAGTTCTCACAAGCAGGTGGAACATTCCGCACAGAGACTATCGACCTGACAGTTACTCTCTCTGACGACGCTCAGTCTGGTTGGTATCAGATACAAGGTCAGGATAAGGTGAACTTGACTCCTGGTGAGAGTGTAAATCTTACCATTGGCGCAGATATGAACTTTGGCGACACCAAGACTATTGAGTGGGGCGCATTGAGCCAGGATGGTAAAGAGAAGAACGGTAAATTGACCTTCAAGAAGGTGGATCCTAATGCTGCTATCATAGTATACGTTAAGGCCAACAGCGCTCCTAACCTCTATGCATGGGTAGAAGGCGGCGAAAAAGCCAAGGTTCTCAATGGCGAATGGCCTGGCAAGAAGATGTCTACCAAGACAACTATCGAAGGTGTAGATTATTATATGTTCGTGGCAGATGGCGTAGAGAAATTCAACATAATTCTCAACAATGGTAGCGGCGCACAGACTGGTGACATTACTGGCATCACAGCTACAACATTCTTCTCATATGATGGTGGCTCTGGCTACAAGGTGCTGACCGATATCACAGCTCCTGATCCAACCCCCAATCCTAACCCCAATCCTAATCCCAACCCCAACCCAGATCCTACCCCCGAACCCGCTCCAACAGGCAAGTTCTATGTTTACTTTGCTGCACCCACATCATGGACCACAGTGAAGGCTTGGGTTTGGAACAAGAACAAGGGCGATGACAATTACACTGGTGGCACATGGCCTGGTGAGCTCTGCACAAAGACCTCACAGACCTACAACGGCATGACCATCTGGAAGTGGGAGTATAATGGCGACAAGACCGATACGCCTACCAACATCATCTTCAACAATGGCGGCAGCGAGCAGACTGCCGACCTTATCTTCGAGAACGGCAAGTGCTATGACCGCGGTGGTGTGAACGGCTCAATCTCTGTAACAGCGATCAACGGCGTAAACTCAACAGCTGCCAAGGCAATGATCAAGGTTTACACGCTCAATGGTGACTGTGTGGCTGTTATGCCCGACCTCAACGCCGCCACTTACACTCTCCGTCCTGGCATCTATGTTGCCAACGGCAGAAAGTTTGTTGTTCGCTAAAAGACAATTGAACTTTTTCAAGCATAACTAAAATTCACATCGCGCTTTGCGCTCGTGGGTTTCTAAACATTAATATCCATTAATAGAGCCATTAAATGTCATTACTGCGCGCTTCGCGCAGAAAAATGATGACAAAGAAGATAGCTCGATTAATGGATATTAATGTTTTTATTTTTGTTTCGCATGTCTTCTACGCTTTCTTAGCGTTGGGTTTAAACGACAATAGAGACAATAGGGACAATTCTTTGGTTGAGCAGGCATATCGAAAAGCCATAAACCAAGAATTGTCCCTATTGTCTCTATTGTCGTTTTAAACCCTCATGTGAGGGGTAAACCAAGAAAGTGCTTGTTGTCTTTTACCCTCCCCCGTAAGCAGAGGTGAAAAGGAAAAGGCTAAATGACAAGAAGCCCGATAGCTGTCCATACAATCTCTCTCAATCGCACGATGAGAGCCACAAAGATGCCGCTTGATGCCGTCATGCCCAATCCTACAACCGACATGAGGAAGCCTCCCTCGCGTCCTCCAAGCTGCAAAGGCATAAAGAAAAGGAGGTTGGCAAAGAGCGACGTGAACGCTAAGATGAGCACACACGACATGTAGCTCACCGGGCAGCCAATGGCCATGAACACGAAGTAGATCTCTGCAGCCGATAGCACGCGACACATAAGCTCTATCATCACGGCAGCCACCAGCGTCTTCCTGTTCTGTTTGTGTAGAGCCGCAATCTGTCTGTCTATGTTGCTTATCTCCTCGCCGTGCTTCTCCATCAGTCGGCTTGCGAACCGTCCGAGCCACGGCACCTTGCTAAGCCATCGTGCCAAGCGCATGGCCACACCTTTCTTATATCCCACCACAAAGAACCACAGGCCCAAGAGGCAGAACAGCGATGCTGCTGCCACCACGCTTGCTGCGAGGGCGTTTATGGGGTAGAACGTCACGAAGAGCACTATCGAGAGAAGCCAGAACCAGAAGTGGCTGAAGATGTGGGTCATGACAAACAGGATGACCGACGATGAGGCCCTTTCTCTGCCTATGAGCGGCGTGAGCGCCATTATGCGGTATGGCTCTCCGCCCATCAGTCCGCCCGGCGTGGCGTAGTTGAGGGCGAAGCCCGACACCGAAATTTTATAAAGCCACCAAAACGGGATGTGCGTCTTTCCGCCAGCTTTTATTATCAGCATCCACGATGTTGTGTTGAGCACATAGAGTGCCGCCCACAGCACGATGATGGCTCCAAACCAGTAGCCGGCATCGTGCAAGGCGTTGCGCACCTCATCATAGTTGAGCTGCAAGACCATGACAACGAGCATGGCCAAGCCAAAAAACAAAAAAATGTTTTGGTGCTTTTTCTTCATCTCTTCCTATTGCTGCTCTGCTGCAACGTTCTGCTGTGCATCAGCCGCAGGCTTGGCAGCCTCATTGTTTGGCTTGGCGTTTACTTCGGCTGGCTTAGCCGCATCAGCAGGTTTTGCCGCATCGGCCGGTTTGGCGTTATTGTTCTGCTGCTCCTGTTGCTGCTTGTTATAGCGCGGCTTGAATTCTCTCGGACCGTCGTTGCGTCGTCCGTCGCGTGGAGTGGGCTTGAAGCCGTTGTCGTGCTTCTTCGGAATGGCGAAGCGCACCTTCTCGCTCTCGTCACGTTTCTCGTGATAGAGCTTCTGCAGCGGGTTGCCCATAGGCTCATCATAGAAGGCCCGGTTGCGGAAAATGTCGATAGCAGCGAAGATGGCATGACGAAACGCCGTTTCGTCGGCAATGCCCTTGCCTGCAATCTCATACTGTGGGTCTGTGAGCGGAGCCGTGCACACAAGCGGCAGGTTCGCGATGTAGCATATTCCATCTTCGGCGTTGAGCGTGTGGAACGGAATGGTGCCTTGATCGTCATACATGGCGAGAATAAAGTCGAACGCCTCGTAGCAACGTGTGCCAAACATCTCTTCAGCTGTGTAAGGACCAAACACGTTGGCGTCGTTCTCTGACAGAGTGTCGACAGCAGGCTTTATGATGTTGCGCTCCTCTTCACCGTTATTGTCGGCGTTGAGCGAGAGCACAGCCACGCGTGCATTTGACAGACCGAAGTCGCGGTGTGCACTTGCGCTCAGTGTCTTCACCGATGCTATGATGCCATCTTGCGACAGTTTCGTTGCCACATCCTTAATGCTTGCTCCTGCTGTCTCTACAGCCATGCGCATCTCCTCGCTGAGCATTATCTCCATGGCTTTGGCACCGTCGCCCACGCATGTCTCTACATACTTGGTGAGCCCCGGAAAACTGAAGCTGTCGTCATGAATGTTTTCGCTGCTCAAGGGACATGACACCAACACGTCGAAAGCGCCGTCGCGGAAGTCGGTCATGGCCTTGTCGAGTGCTCTCAGCGCTGCCATGCCCGACTCAGGAGTAGGCATGCCGAGGTCCACCTTCACCTCGTCGTCGAAACACGGAATAAGGTTTACCTTACCCTCATGTGCCTCTCTTGCGTCGTTGATGATGGTGAAGTTGGCCTGTATGTCGAGCGCCTTGCGGTGGTATGCCGCAATCTTTGGCGATCCGTAGATGATGGGCGTACACAGCTCCAGCATCTCAGGCTCGGCAAAAGTTTTAAAGATCAGTTCATATCCGACACCGTTAGTGTCGCCATGCGTGATAGCCACGCTTATTTTTCTGTTTTCCATAAAAAAGATGATGTTTTTTTTATTTTTGTTTCGTGGTCTTCGGCAGCGGTCTCAATGTTTGCACGCTTGCCTCCAACCGTCTCATGATGTCTCTTTTTTGTTCGCCGGGTGCAAAGACGAAAGCCTCTGCCACGATGGTCTTGCCGTGAGGCATGTGTATGGTTCTCGACATGAACGGTCCCCCCATGGCGTCGCCTTGCATCTGCCACAGTCCGCGTCGTAGCGTGGTGCTCATGTTGTCGCGTGAGGTGCCTGTGGTTGTAACGACGCTTCCCCCGACCGTTGTCATGAACATGCTGTCTGTCTCGCCTTTGAGGTTTATCCTCATCACGCTGTCGCGGTTCTCGGAGGTGTAAAGGCAGATGTTGCTCATCTTTGTGGGGTTGTTGTCAGAGATCCACACAAACTGCTGTCTGCGCACGTTCACCCTCATGCCTTTGGGTATGGTCATGCTGCATCTAAACATGCGCTTTATGTCGTCTTCAACGCCCTTCTCATGATGTCGTTTTAGACGTTCGGCATGAGCTGTCAGCTCGTTTTGCAGCAGCAGACGGTCTATGTGGCACCTTCCGATGTCGCTTTTCAGCGCCTGTGCCGACGGGGTGTTGACGTACACAATGATCTGTGGCGCAGCAAACACGTTACGTTCATATCTCACAGCTGTGCGTGTGAAGAGCGTCGGGTCAATGTTCACCACCACGATGTTGCGCTCCAGCCGCGACACGGCGTTGAGGGCGTCTTGTGCATCGCTACCATTGCTTCCTTTCCCGTTCGTCTTTCCGTTTGTTTTCCCGTTCGTCTTAATGTTTGCCTTTCCGTTCGTCTTAACGTCAAACATTTGCTCGGGCTGGGGTAGAGCAACGATGTCTGCCGTCAGCGCCTTGGCAACAATGCTGTCCACATCGCCCACAAGAAGCACCTCCGATGGTCGGCCCGTGCTTTTGGGCAGTCCCGTGTTGGCATCGTTGCATGCTGTTGCCAGCATAACGACGAGGCAGAGGAGGAGTCTTATGACCGCTTTTGGCTTCATGACGTGAACCTTGTTCTCAAGCCCGTAGCCACAGACCGTTATGGTCTTGTCTTTACGCATGGTTCATGCCGTCAATCTCGGCTTGGTGACGCGCCTCCTCAATGGCTTTCGCCGTGGAGAGCAGTCCGCATGCGGCAAAGATGTCTTGTCCTCTACTGGCGCGGATTGTTGTGAAGATGCCGTGGTTCGTTAGATAGTCGCGGAACGACTCCATCTTCTTCTCGTCGGCACCTTTCAGATCTATGCCTGGAATCTGGTGGAAGCGAATGAGGTTAATGCGGCAGTCGAGTCCGCGCAAGAGGTTCACAATCTCCTTTGCGTGTGTTGTAGAGTCGTTGAATCCTCCAAACACGATATATTCGAACGAGAGTCGGCGCTGGTGTGTGAAGTCATAGTTGCGCAGCAGGTCCACCACGTCAACAATGCTCATGCCCTTCTCTGCCGGCATGATCATGGCACGCTGCTCCGGAATGGCTGAGTGCAGACTGATAGCCACATGACACTCGCTCTCGTTCAAGAACCTCTGAAGCTTGTTTCTCACGCCCACGCTGCTCACCGTTATGCGCTTCGGGCTCCATGCGTAGCCATAGTCGGCGGTGAGCACCTCTGTGGCACGAAGCACGTTGTCGAGGTTGTCCATCGGCTCTCCCTGTCCCATGAACACGATGTTTGTCAGCCTGTCGCGTTCAGGCAGCGAGTAGATCTGATTCAAGATGTCGGTAGCGCTCAGGCTGCCTTCGTAGCCTTGCTTACCTGTCTGGCAGAACAGACAGTTCATCTTACAGCCCACCTGTGACGACACGCAGAGCGTGGCTCGGTCCTTGTCGGGAATGAACACAGTCTCCACCTTCTTGCCCATGGCTGTTGGAAAGAGATATTTTATCGTGCCGTCCTTGGAGCGTTGGCAGTCGGTCGGTGGCATGCAGCCAATGGTGTATTCTGCTGCCAGCTTCTCCCTGTTTGCCTTCGATATGTTGGTCATGTCGTCGATGGTTGTGACATGTTGCGTGTAGAGCCATTTTGCCATCTGTCCGCCTGTGAAGGCGGGCATACCTAAGCTCTTCGCCACCTCTTTAAGCTCGGTGAGCGACAGCCCTAACAATGCTTTTTTTGTTTCTGCCATTTTTCTCGTTTGATATTTTTCTTGTTCAGCTTACAAAGTTACTGAATAATGCGGAAAAAATGCGATAAAGAACAAAAAAAATAAAGCCCCACCCCCTCGCAGCCCAAGGGCTGCTCACCCCTCCCCTTATGGAGGGGAGTAGAATGTCTTGGCTATCGAAGCCCCACCCCCTCGCAGCCTAAAGGCTGCTCACCCCTCCCCGTTGGAGAGGGGAGTAGAATGCCTTGGCTATAGGGAGAACCTGTTGGTTGCTATCAATCGGTTAATGGTCTCAAGGGCGTAGCCTTTTTTTACCTTTTTACCCTTTTACCTTTTTACCTTTAAAAGTTTTTTTACCTTTAAATAAGTTTAAAACATTTTGCAATAACGCTTTATGGCGTTATCTTTGTAAACGCTTATTTGAATGAAAAGAATTTGTTCTTTTAAGGGATTGGTTGCTTGAAGGGATTGGTTGCTTGAAAGGATTGGTTTCTTGAAAGGATTTGTTCCTTGAAGGGATTGGTTCCTTGAAAGGATTGGTCTTTAAAGGAATAGGCTTGTTGAAAGAAAAAGAGTATGAAAAGAATGAAAGAATATTGCAAGATATGCTTGCTTTTGTTGGGAACCTTAACAATATGGTGTCCTAAAGCAATGGCGCAAAACGTGAAAACGCAGAATAATGAGAACTCAACCGTTGTAACAGAACAAGCGGGTACGAACGAAAAGATTGGTGAAAATCTTAACGATAAGGTCTTGAACGAAAAGCCTGTGAACGAAGCGGTTGGTGGCTCTTCTTTTGCTACTTATCGCGCTGTGGAGCCATCGTTTCTCGGGGCTTTTGGTGGCGAGCATACCGACTCGTTAAATCTCCCTGCCATTGGCATGCGAGGTGAGGTGCTGCCTATGACCTTGCGACCGCTCTATTGGGGCAACTGGTACAACTGGTCGCTGCACAAAGGCATGAACGTGAGTCTTGGCGCTTCCGTCTTTGCCGAGTTTGGCAAGAACGCGCGAGGAGGAGCCGGCTTCACACAGAACGTGTCGGCCATGTATGCTGTCCCCGTCACGAAGAAACTGTCGGTGGCTGTTGGCGGCTATTTCAACAACATCATGTGGCAACACGACACATGGCGCGAAGCTGGCGTGTCTGCCATCATGGGCTATAAGTTTAATGACCATTGGGAGGCTTACCTCTATGGCCAGAAATCGTTGGCTGGCAACCGCCGCTTCATGCCTTGCACCGTCTACGACATCTCTAACATCGGCGACCGCATTGGAGCTGCCGTGAAATATAACGTCAACCCCAATTTCAGCTTCCAGGTGTCGGTAGAAAGAGAATATTGATTTTTGAATTTTGAATTTTGAGTTTTGAATTATTGCGCCAGCTGGCGCAATTTTGAGTTATTAATTTTTGACTTTTGAATTTTGAGTTATTGATTTTTGGATTTATTATTTTGAGCGTTGGTGAATTCATTCATTTCATATAGGCTCATCAATAATTCAAAATTCAAAAAATCAAAATCGGCTGAAAGCCGATAATTCAAAACTCAAAATTCAAAACTCAAAATTGCGCTTGCACAAGCGCAATAATTCAAAAATCAAAAATTCAAAATCGTCTGAAAGCCGATAATTCAAAACTCAAAATTCAAAACTCAAAATTGCGGCACAGCCGCAATAATTCAAAATTCAAAATTCAAAATTCAAAAATCTTTTTGTTATATTGCCATATTCCTCTATTCGTCTGTCGCGGAGGAATGGCCACCAGCGGCGCACCTGTTCGCTGTGGTCGAGGTCAATGGTCACGATGGTGCTCTCCTCGTTGTCCTTAGATGCGCGGAAGAGCATCTCGCCCTGAGGGCCTACGACCATCGAACTGCCCCAGAACTCAATGCCGCCAGTCACGCCAGAGGGGTCGGGCTCGTAGCCCACGCGGTTAACGCTTACCACAGGCAGACCGTTAGCCACGGCGTGACCGCGTTGCACCGTTGTCCACGCCTCGCGCTGACGCTCCTGCTCCTCCTTTGTGTCGCTGCTCTCATAGCCAATGGCGGTGGGGTAGATAAGCAGGTCGGCACCTTGCAGCGCCATCAGACGCGCAGCCTCGGGGTACCACTGGTCCCAGCACACGAGCACGCCCAGTCGGCCCACGCTTGTCTGGATGGGTTTGAAGCCGAGGTCGCCAGGTGTGAAATAGAACTTCTCATAGTAGGCCGGATCATCGGGGATGTGCATCTTGCGATATTTTCCCGCAATCGTTCCGTCACGTTCTATCACCACCGCCGTGTTATGATACAGTCCGGGTGCGCGTCGTTCGAAGAGCGATGTCACGATGACCACCCCGTTGCGTTTTGCCAGCTCCCCGTAGAAGTCGGTTGACGGTCCTGGTATAGGCTCCGCAAGGTCAAAGTTGTTCACATTCTCCACCTGGCAGAAGTAGAGCGAGTTGTGCAGCTCCTGAAGCACCACCAGTTGTGCTCCGTCCTTTGCCAATTTTTCTATTCCCTCAGCCAGACGGCGCATGTTGTCTTCGCTGTTGGCTGTGTTGTGCTGCTGAAGCAGTCCGATCTTTATCTCTTTCATTCTTTGTTTTTTCTTTACAATTCTTCTCGTTCTCTTGTTTCCTTGTTCTCTTGTCTCCTCGTTCTTTTGTCTCCTTGCTCACCTGTCTCCTTGTTTTCTGACAGCATGTCAAGACGTGCGAAACTTGAGAAAAAAATTAAACTCCTTGCATCGTCAGGCAATGTATCGACCCATGCTGTTTTATTATCGTTCGTGCGTCAATGCCAATGATGTCGTATCCCTTGAACGCCTCGGCAATGGTGGCAAGCGCCCGGCTGTCGAGGTCGGGCTGGTCATAGGTAGGCACGATGACCGCCCCGTTGATAACCAGGAAGTTGGCATAGGTGGCGGGCAGACGTTCGCCGTCCTCGTCCATGATAGGGTCGTTCATGGGCAGCGGCAGCAGACGGTAAGGCTGGCCATCAGCCGTGTGCAGAGAACGCAGCTGGGTCTCTAACGCAACAAAGTCGGCGTGTTGCTCGTCATCGGGTCTTGTCGGCGCGATGTAGAGGAGCGTGTCGTCAGGCGCGAAGCGCACGATGGTGTCTATGTGTCCGTCGGTATCGTCGCCAATGAGGTTGCCGTGGTCGAGCCACACCACACGGTCGGCACCGAGAACGGTCTTTATATGTTCTTCAATCTCTTCTTTGGTCATGGGCTGGTTACGGTGCGGCGCAAGCAGACACTGGCTTGTCGTCATGATGGTGCCCTTGCCGTCGCTCTCTATCGAGCCTCCCTCAAGCACAAACTGGTTCTCGTCCACATACACCCCCTTGTAGGCGCCAAGCTCAAAGAGCTGTCGGTTGATGGCGTTGTCCTTGTCGGCAGCAAACTTGTCGCCCCATCCGTTGAAGCGGAAGTCGACGAGATGTCGTTCGCCCACCCCGTCCTTCGGCAGGAGCGTTATGAAAGCGTGGTCGCGTGCCCATGTGTCGTTGTTGTCGCAAGCATAGATCCTCACGCGGCTCATCTCCTCGTCGTTAAGGCTCTCTGCCAGCAGCTCGCGCACCTCGTCGGGCTGTCGGGCGGCAACGATGAGCGGCTCATAGTGGGCCACAGCTTTCGCAATCTGCACGAACGTGTCTGTTATGTCTTCGAGATACGGCTTCCAGTCGGTGTCGGCGTGAGGCCATGTCAGCTGCACCCCTGTCTGGTGGTGCCACTCGGCTGGAAGATAATAACGGTTGTCTGTCATTGTAGTGGATTTGTTCTGTTACGACTGCAAAATTAGCAGTTTTTTTCATATTCTAAAACCAATGGCTTTCATTTTTAGTTTAAAATGCGTAACTTTGCCCTTGAAAGTGGGCTGTCCGGCCCGAACAGCATAAAAAAACAAGCAATAACATACATAATGAAAAAGTTTATCCTCGACCTCAAGGTCTCTTCGGTAGAAGCGCTGAGCCCCAAGCATGTGCTCATAAAGCTCACCGACGAGAAACCCTTGCCCGACATGTTGCCGGGACAGTTTGTGGAGGTGCGCGTAGACGACTCGCCAACAACCTTCTTGCGCCGCCCCATCTCTATCAATTTTGTTGACCGCACAAACAATGAGCTGTGGCTCCTCGTGGCTGCCATCGGCGACGGTACGCGCCGCCTGTCACGCTTGCAGCAAGGCGACACGCTCAACTGTGTGCTGCCCCTCGGCAACGGTTTCACCATGCCGCGTGAGGCAAGCGAGAAGGTGCTCCTCGTCGGTGGAGGCGTTGGCGTGGCCCCGTTGCTCTATTTCGGACAGAAAATCAAGGAGCAAGGTGGCGAACCCACGTTCCTGCTCGGCGCCCGCACAGCTGCCGACCTCCTGGAGCTCGACCTCTTCAAGGCGGTGGGCCGTGTGTTTGTGACCACAGAGGATGGCTCTGAGGGTGAGCGCGGCTTCGTGACCAACCACAGCGTGCTCACACAGGAGCGCTTCGACCAGATCTCTACCTGTGGCCCCAAGCCCATGATGATGGCTGTCGCACGTTATGCCAAGGCTGAGAACATAAGCTGTGAGGTGTCGCTTGAAAACAAGATGGCTTGCGGCGTGGGCGCCTGCCTGTGCTGCGTGGAGAAGACCACCGAGGGCAACGTGTGCGTGTGTAAGGAAGGACCAGTGTTGAACATAAACAAATTGTCATGGCAGATTTAAGCGTAAACATAGGAAAACTGGGGATGAAGAACCCCGTGATGACAGCGTCAGGAACTTTTGGCTACGGACTGGAGTTTGCCGACTTTGTGCCGCTCGACCAGATTGGTGGCATCATCGTCAAAGGCACAACGCTCGTGCCGCGTCAGGGCAACGACTACCCGCGCATGGCGGAGACACCTCAGGGCATGCTCAACTGTGTGGGTCTTCAGAACAAGGGTGTCGACTATTTCTGTGAGCACATCTATCCGCAGATTAAGGACATCGACACCAACGTGATTGTAAACGTGAGCGGCTCTTCTCCCGACGACTATGCCGAGTGTGCAGCACGCATCGACGCTCTCGACAACATCCCAGCCATCGAGCTTAACATCTCTTGCCCTAACGTCAAGGATGGCGGCATGGCCTTTGGCGTGACATGCGAGGGAGCTGCAAGCGTGGTCAAGGCTGTGAGAAAACGTTACAACAAAACGCTCATCGTGAAGCTCTCACCCAACGTCACCAACATTGCCGACATAGCACGCGCCGTTGAGGCCGAAGGTGCCGACAGCGTGTCGCTCATCAACACGCTCATGGGCATGGCCATCGACATTGAGCGCCGCCAGCCCATGCTCAGCATCTCTACAGGCGGACTGAGCGGCCCTGCCGTCAAGCCCGTGGCTGTGCGCATGGTGTGGCAGGTTGCCAAGGCTGTTGACATTCCCGTCATCGGACTGGGAGGCATCAGCACCGCTGCCGATGCCATCGAGTTCTTCATGGCAGGAGCATCAGCCATAGAGATAGGCACCGCCAACTTCCTCGATCCCGCTGTCACCATCAAGGTGCGCGACGGCATAAACCAGTGGCTCGACGACCATGGTTGCAAGAGCCTTTCAGAGATCGTTGGGGTTGTTAAGTAAGGTTCTATTTCATAGCACCTTTTCTCGCCATGGCAAAGCTCAAGCAAGCTTGGCTCTGCTCATCTGGCTTAACGAAAACGTTCTTTTTTAAAGACAATAGAGACAATAGGGACAATTTTTTATATGTCGTTTTTATGGCTCAACCCTGGCACACATAAAAAATTGTCCCTATTGTCTCTATTGTCTTTTCACCCTATTGTTTTCCTTCCCTCGCAAGCACGATGTCCTGCAAGCGGGTGATTTTTTACAAAATATACAGCCCGTGCAGGTTGCAATATTCGCGTGCTCTAATCTCGCCGACGTCGCAGCTCATAACCTTCTGTCCGCATGCCGTTGCGGGGTCCACAAGAAAGAGCGCCTCGGGCTTGTCGCCGGGATGCAGCTCGCGTCGCATGACGCAGAACGGCGTGAGCAGCTCAATCCATTGAATGTAGTGCCCCTCCACCATAGGGTGTTCTACGGCACCAACCTTCACCTTGAAGCCGCCCTCCACCTTTTCCACCACAGGCACATGCTTCTCATAAGCCCCGTCTGTAGAGTTGCCTTTCAGCAGCTCCATAGGTTTGCCACAGCACGAAAGCACGGCGCCTTCATGCAATACCTCAACGATGTTGCCGCAAATGGAGCAACGATAAATTTCTCTTGTTTTTGTCATAGTTTGAGTCCTCCTGTTATGTTGTTAGAATATCTTCGTTTTTTGACAGTTAGCTGATCCTTTTTCGTTTTATGATGCAAATATAGCGATTATTTCAACACAAAACAATGGTTTGGCCAAATTTTTTTTTGAACACCTTCTTAAGTATGTGCTCATAATCACACGGTTAGCCTGATGTAGGCCCTGTCGTCGAAACTGTTGTTGCCCTCGACAAGCCCTTTGGTGGCTACGAACGACGAAATGTTTTGCGGATCGTCGGCGAGTTGCCGCGCCAGAGCTTCCTCGCTCTCTTTGAGGGTGGGGTGGAGGAAGGGGTAGCCGTCTGATGCGAGCACGGCAGCGTGGCTTACGGCAACGGTGCGTGTGCCAGCCATGTAGATGGGCGTTCCGTCGATCACGGCGTAGCTTGTGTTCTGTCCTTGCAGCATGGCTTCAACGAGCTGAGGCTCTATGGCGCGGCGGGCATCGGCTGGCGCCATGCCATCCTTTATCATGTTGGCGCGAAGGGTAGCGATGTGCTGCTCATAAGGTTTGGCGTTGTCGAAAAAGGTGTTGTCGACGATGGCTTGACAGTCGCCTACCATCCACACCTCGCGTCGCTGCACGCTGTAAATTATGGCTGAGGCCGTGAGCCGTTCTTCGGGGTGAGCGCCCATGCGTTCTGCCACCCCGTGCCGCTCATATTCGTTGGCTATGCGCCGTGTCACGCCCTCACAAAACTGCTCCATGGTCGTTGATGCAGGCATGGTCTTGATGTGTTGCGAGATGATAAGCATGGCCAGTCGTCCGTTCTTCATCGTCGGGTCCAGACGGCGTGGCGTCTTGCTGGTGCTGCCGTCAATGACGGCTGCAAACCACGGCGTTATGACCATGCCGTCCTCACAGTCGGCTTCCGTGTGCTTGCCGCAGATGTAGCTTTCTTCTATCTTCATGTTTTGTGAAAGTTGAGTAAATGAGTAAAGATGTTAAACGAGATGTGTTGCTTGTCTTTCTGTTTTCAAGAATTCTTTTCCATCCATGCTTTGGCTGTAGCGTCTCCTTTGTTTGCAGACCTCAGATACCACTCTCTTGCTTTCTCGATATCTTGAGGAACACCTATTCCTTTTTCATAGCAATAAGCCAATCGCCGTTGTCCAACGGCATGGCCTTGCTCTGCCGATTTCCTGAACAGCGCAGCCGCCTTGTTACAGTCTTTCTCCACGCCTTGGCCCAACTGGTAGCAATGGCCTAATCGCCATTGTCCCTCAGCGTGTCCTTGTTCTGCCGCTTTTCTGAACCATCCCACGGCTTCGGCAAAATCTTTGTTTACGCCTAAGCCCAAGAAATAGTTTTGGGCCAATCGCCATTGTCCCTCAGCGTTTCCTCGATAAGCCGATTTTATGAGCCATTCCGTGGCTTTAACATAATCCTGTTCAACACCTTTGCCCAAAAGATAGCAGGTAGCCAGTCGCCATTGTCCCACACCGCTTCCTTGCTCTGCCGACCTCTTGTACAGTTTGGCTGCTTTCACATAGTCTTTTTCCACACCTTCCCCGCAATAGAAGCATAGGCCCAAGACCCATTGGCCTACAGCGTGTCCTTGCTTTGCCGATTGCTTGAACATGTTCACGGCTTTAGATAGGTCTTTCTCTACGCCTTGTCCGTTCATATAGCATCGGCCTAAAAACAGTTTGCCCGCAGCATTGTCTTGGTCCGCCGATCTCTTGTACCATTCCACAGCTTTGGCAAAATCTTTCTTTACACCATATCCCGACTCATAACTCTCTCCCAATCTCCATTGAGCTTCTGCGTCTCCTTGTTCCGCCGCTTTTCTGTATTTCTCTATCGTTTCGCTGTTTTTCATATTAATTCTTTTTAAGTTGTCCTTACCGTCACCGTTGTCCTTTCCTTGTTTCAAAACGCCCTCCATCTCATTTGGCTTCCTTACAATAAACGCTCTGAACGAGCACATGCTTAAATCTTTCTTGGCGCTTGCCAAAAGGAAGAGGGAGAGCAAGGTCTTCATGTCTTCATCTGTCAGTAGTTCTTGCATCGCAGCGAGCACCTTGCTCTTGCTTAAATCAATATAATCGTTGGCAGAGAACAACAGACGTTCGGAGGTGCCAAAAGCGTTCCATAATGAGGGCTTAAGAGAAAGAGCCTTTAAGGAAAGTGCTATTGAAGCCAAAGAAAAATCGTCTATGTTTTCGTCAAAATCGTCAACAGTGCGAAGGGGATGAGAGAATGTGTTTGTGTTGAAGACGGGCGATTTCTGTCTTTTCATTGTTGGCACGAACATGTCGTCATAATCAATAAGTGTGAGTGTTCCATCGGGTCGCACCATTATGTTTTTGGGCTTGATGTCGCCATGGGCAAACGGCTGTGAGCGAAGCCATGCTGCCATCTCACAGAAACGGAAGCTGAGCATCGACATGGCGTCTTGGTCATGATAATTGTCGGCAACGTATGTTTCCATGGTCTCGCCGTCAATCCAGTCCATCAGCAGTACAGCAAATTCATTCTCCTCATAGTTGCAGTCTACAAACAGCTCTTTTTCCATGTATTTCATCGATGTAATATACATTGAGTTAACGCCCTTGAGCGCATCAGCAATCTGGGGGTAAACTTCTGCCCGTCCTTCTCGTTCCTCAGTGAAACATTTTAGGGCGTAATACTTTCCCGTTTGCTCTTCTTTCATCTTAAACACAACAGCCGATGCCCCGTTGCAATGATACGGTTCATCATGGTTATCAAACACGGGTGTGAGGTGTCCCAACTGGTTAAGATTGAGCTCTGCATTTTGAATGGCTCTAACATATTCGGATATTAAGGGATATTGCATGGCGTTAATTTTAAATGAGGTGTTGTAAATTTGTTTAATGCTCTTTAATTCTCTTTAATTCTCTTTTGTGTCCTTGGTGCTCTTCTTTCTTGTGTTCTTTCGTGCCCAAGAGCATTGTCAATTGAGAAAATAGACAGGCGAGTTTCTTGCACCTTCTTTTTTCAGCAGTCCTGTCTCGGTGAAATATCTGAGCCATTTTAGAGCAGCGTTTCGTCGCAGCCCAAACTCTTGCTCCATGGCGCGGCGTGTCAGGCAGTTGTTGGTGGCGAAATAGAGGGTTATCTTCTCCTTCAGCTCGTCTTCTGTCAGGTTTGCCGACTTCGTTGTGAACGTTGCCCGTTCAAAGCGCACGCCTTTTCTCACCTCTTTCAGCAAGGTGGCATCGGGACGGAAGCGTATGTTGCGCACAGACAGATAGTCGGCACGCACCTTGTCTATTGGCTTGTCTTCGGGCATGTCCATGTCTACAGCCAGAGAGAAATAGCCAATGGATGGAATGTAGAAGCGGTGGCCTTCAATAAGCTCCCTTGTCATGTGCTCGCGCAGAGCCGACAGCGTGGCTTCCACGTCGCCTTTTGTCAGCGAACAGCTGGCCTGGATGTGGCTTTTCAGCTGTTCGGCAGTCATGGCCGGTTGGTCGAATATTTGTGCAAAATGGCGGTCCTTTCCTGTGCCTTGCGAGTTCTTGATTGAATGAATTTCGTATTTTATGCTCATTGCGTTGTTAAGATTGTTTGTCGTTATGCAAAGATACACAATCGCGCAAGCAAAGTCAAGAGAAAAGGGCAAAAATATTTTTAGAAAAAACAATATGGTGCATGTTAAGCTTTCGCAAGAGCATTTTCTTCCAAAATCTTTTATGTTTTTAGATAACTTATGAATTGTAATTTGGACATTGCAAAAATAGAGTTTTCTTGTTGCATAAATGTTAATGTTGGGGAAATATTTGTTTAATTGTCGAATAATATTGTGATATTAAAATATTTTATGACGTTGATTTTTAGTAAGTTATAATTTTTAACAGTGTGCTCTTGCTTTTTTTTGTTTAAACATATAAGCCTTATTGTTTTTTTTTGTAATTTTGCACCCGAAAATCAGAACTCTCAAAAAGAGAACAAAAATGATGTAAAAAAACAGGATTGTATTACAAGATGGCTAATGTTGAATTGGAGGGCATTTATTAAAATAATAATGTCTGAAAAGGAATAAATATACTTCACTTTTTTATTAGAAAACAAAGCTTCAGACTATCATTAATGTATAATGTTGATTGTCTGGCGCAAAACAAATATGTCTTTTACAAAGCATAAAAGCTGAGAAAGGACATTAAAACCTCCGATATGTCAGACAAGGAGGGGGAGGCTTTACATGCCTAAAAACGCCGAAGAGGTGGAAGCCACGGGCGGCAGAACCCGAAGAAGAAAACGTGGTTAAAGAAAAATGCGATTCGTAAAGGTTGATTCATTCAGCCCAAAACGTTATATAAGCTGACGATAGAAAACAAATAATAAACTCTCTTAATAAGTAATTTTTAAAAAATTGTTATTCATTTAAAAACGATTATGAATCTTATGAATTTCAAAGTTTTTAAAGCAGCCGCAATTGTGGCTGTTATCTTCATGCTGCTTCCCCTGAAGGCAGTAGGACAGGCAAATACCTACTATAGCAAGGGGGGGGGGAATTTTCGTAACCCGATGAAATCGCGCATGGCGCTTGTTGGCCATAACTGTATGGTAAGCCGCCTTGCTGATGGTGTAACTGTTGGTTCTGGTTCTAAGAACCTCTCCTATTTGTGCGATGATGATCTGGACAACTACTACACTCTTCCAAGTGTAGCAAACGTTAACCTTATTGTCGGATCGCCTATTGTCGCTGTGAAAGACATGAAACACTACATCGACAAAGACACAAAGGCTGGTTTCAAAATTTCTGGTGAAAGCAGCTTGTTGAAACTCGATGTTCTGAAAACAAACTACCAAATTCGTTTCTACAAAGATGGAAAGCCTTTGTTGACATCTGATATTGAACAGCTTGGTTTCTCTGTGCTTGAACTGACTCTTGGTAGTGTTAGTTTTGACAACAATCTCGTAGATATCGTTGCTGCCAAACAGCCTACAGAAGACTATGATGAGATTGCGCTCATCGGAAAAAGCGGCGTGAATATTGATGCCGTAAACGGTCTGAGGATTTATTATGCTTTCGTGGGTGATGCGGAATATTCGTTGACGAAAACGAAAATCAAACAATACGAAGAGAACATTACATTAAATGCAAAATCAAGCACACATCCGACAGATTTGCCATTGATAGGTAACCTGAATTACCTAAACAGAGATCTTATAGACGACGACCTTTCAAATGGCATCGCAATTTCTGCACTCTTGCAGCTTGGCTCTTCTGGTTATGCACAAGTCATTGCCAATAATGGAAAGAGCACAGAAACATTCCCTGCAGGAACAGAAGCTGGCTTTGTGTATAGCGATGGAGCTCTGATTGGTGCAGGCGTAACTCCTGTCATTTATCTTCTTGATAAGAATGGCAATAAGATTTACGAAAAAGCTATAAAAACAACCGTGCTGTCTGTTTCTATAGGTGGCGAACAAAAGAAAGTATCCATTAAGGCTCCTGTTGATTTCTCAGGCATCAAATTCAGAACAATGGGAGTGGAAGTTGCTAATGGTGTCACCGCCAACTATGCCTTTATCATTCCAAAGCCCGAATCAGCTGGCCATCAATGTGAGATGAGCCCTGCGGCAAGTCTCGACCTCTGCAATTGCAACTCTCATTATCAGCTCAAATGGGATAAGGAAAACTTCCCAAATGCAACATGGGACATTAAAACGACATCAGACAAAAAAGTAAAGTTTGACCCAACAAACAACACTCTCGATTTCAGCGAGACTGATAGCTACCAGAATAATACCGGCGAGAAAGTGACGGTAGAGATGATGCTAAAGAGCGACAAGGACAATTGCTTCCAGACCATCACAATAAATTGGGGTGGCTCTACCGAGCAGAAGCCGGAAAACAAGAGGGAAACCGTGCTCTATAATACCGATCCTGCCAATCCTGTATATGAGATGGGCGATGGCAGCAGTTTCGGCATCAATCTTCTCTCTATTGTAAAGAATTCTGCCAACATCATCTCGTCTAATATCAGCAGCTATGCAACCTATTTCGGTGGCGTTTCTATCGGCGATTCTTACCTCTGTAGCGTTAAGAAAAAGGATGGTAAAATCTTTGATGAAACAAATGCTCGCCAAAGCGGTGAACGCCAGGTTGGTTTCGTTGTAACAGCCAAGGGCACAGGCCTTAGTGCAGATGTGCTCAAGCTGATGAATGTCAGACTTTATAACGAAGGCAAACAGGTTGCTGATGGTGTCACCACAGCTGCCGTAGCAGCCAAGCTGATTGGTAGTCAGAACTCGCATAAGATCAGATATTCAATCAATGTTCCTGCATCTACTGTTTTCGACGAAATACGTCTCTACTCTACTGGTCTGTTAGGCGCAGACCTCAGCGTGATGAACATCTACTATGCTTACACAGCCGATGCAGATGCTGTGCTCGATGACCCGTTGGAGGGTGCAGAAATAATTTCGTTCGACAAAACAAATGCCAGCATCGATGCTGATAGAACACAGTCTATCGGAGGGGTAAACGGCGGAAACGGTCTGAAAGACCTCACCAACTGCATTGACGGTTCTCTCGAAACAAAGACAACCTTCCCTACAGGATTGAAACTTGCATCAGGCTCGGTGCTTGCCGTAAAACTTGGTGTTACTGCAACGCGTAACAAGCAGCTTGTAGTGGTTATAAACAAGGATGCTGTAGGCGTAGGTGTAAGCTTGGCCGATGCCATCGTTGTGAAAACTTATAAGACAGGCCAGGATGAACCCGTAGAGACTTTCAACGATTGGAGCGTGCTTGGTGCCAATGTCATAACTCTTGGCGACAAGGGTTACATCTTTATAAATCCGACAGCCGACTATGATGAGGTGGCTATAACGGAAGGTGCAGGGCTTGATCTCCTTACAGGACTGTCTGTTTATGGCCTCCTGCTGCGTAACGACAAGGACGGTGACGGCACACCTGACGTGGACGAGCCAGCAGACGACTGCAAGCAAGACCTCGTTTTCCAAGAGAACGTGCATCTTAATGAAAAGAGCACAAAGACTTACAAGGAAAATCTGACGATGTATTTCCAGCGCACTTTCGTAGCTGATAAATGGAACTCGCTCATCATGCCTGTAAGCTTGACCAAAGCACAGTTTACCCAAGCCTTTGGCGAAACGGCACAGCTTGCTCAGGCAAACAAGGTTTATGAAGCAAACAACGGCAATCTGATCATCGGATTTAGTCTGGTGGAGGAAACTGATGCGCAAAGCCCATATCTGGTTGCCAACAAGCCTTACATCATCAAGGTCGCTAAAGATTTTGTTGAGAAACATGTAATAGCAGAAAAGAACCCCCAGCTGACTATCGATGCAGGACCTTTAACGGGTCAGGTTTATACTGTGGACAATTCGCTCGCAGCTGGTGGCATAAGCTACACATACGACGATGTCAAAGCTAACAATCCTGTAAACGTCGACTTCACTGTAGATGCAGCCATCACAACCAAATGGGGTATGACCGACTTGAAGTTTAAGGGCAGCTATAACAATCATCAGAACCTTGATGCAGGCAACTACATCTGGAATAACGGCAAGCTCTATCACCTCACCAAGGCCAACCACTGGATGAAGGGTTACCGCTGCTGGCTTGTTCCTTCATGGGTTAACCATGAAAATGCCAAACTTCTTACCTTTGGTTTCGGAGATGGTGAGACAACGGGTGTAGACGTGCCTTTTGCCGACATCAGCACAAACAACAGCAAGGTGTACAACCTTAACGGTCAGCGTGTAGACAATATGCTGGGTGTGCAGCCAGGCATCTACATAGTGAACGGCAAGAAGGTGGTTGTTAAGTAAGAAAAAGGGTTTAGAGAACAGAAATGTTTTAGAAAACAAAAATAAGATTTTATGAAAAAGAAAAAATATATAGCTCCTGCAATCTGCATTACGGTTTGCGACATGAAGTGCAGTTTCCTCGCTGCTTCAGATCAAAATCCCATCAAGCAATGGGGACCTGACAATGATCTCGATGGCATTTACGAAGAACGAGAAGGGGATCTGGATGACGAAATAACAGGTTAAAAGCAATATGGCAGTTTAATAACTGATGTTAAAAAATAAGCCTTTTATTATATAAAGAATAAGCCTTCTATTATATAAGTATTATACAAGGCAACACCCAAAAAGAGGTTGTATCAAACTATTCGTTTAGATACAACCTCTTTTTTGTTACTGTAATGTTATCTAAAAATGCCTTTTAAATCATCGTACCCCGACCGAGGTACGCATGTACCCCGACCGAGGTACACATGTATCCCGACCGAGGTACACATGTACCCCGACCGGGGTACGATCACTTTAAAGCTTGTTTCGTATGACATTAAAGCCTGTTTCGCATGATTTTAAAGCCAGTTTCTTTTTATGGTTTTCGCGTTGCCATATAATCCTAAACATTCATTCCCACCAATACCAACCATAATAGCCAGGTGCAATTTCATGCCATGGACCTTTGCGCTTGGTTGTGTATTTGTATGTAAGCTCAAGCAGCACACTTAAAAAGCTTTTATACTCATCCGAATATATAATGCTCTCAGCACCATTATCCGACGGCTTGTTGCTCATAATGTTGTGTGTAAAGTAAAACCAGGACCTATTAGTCTTGCCAGTTGCTTTGCAAATGTCGACAATAACGCCGCCAGGTCCAGGATCTTCATCAATGACGTACTTTAAACTACGATAGTATTTGTACTTTTTCTTTGTTTTGTAATAGTAAAAATCCAATATGGAATTGCGAATATATTTGACTGTGTCTTCACTTAAATCATCAATTCTTATATTAATCCATTTTATTTCTGTAGAATCGCCATGTGAAAGAAAAGACATCCAAAAAATCGTGGTGTCTTTTGTTACCTCTACATTCATGTGTCCTGTATATCGTGGCAAATCATTCACAGAAATACATATAGTGTCTCTAAGTACCCTTACAGGTACCTTTCCTTCAGCATAATTAACAGCACAAAATAAAGCTATTAATAGCGTTATTAAACATTTAAAAGTCTGTTTCATATCTATTGCTGTTTTTATCATCCCTCTTGTTTTTACTAAATTACTTTACTACAAATTTATTCCTTTACTGAATAACTTTATTATGCAGGAAAAGAGCTTCAGAAACGCTTTACATAGATGTCATGGCCTTTTCTTCTTACACCACATCAAAACGCAGGTCGTCAAGGAGCGACTTATAGGTTTTTCTGAATGTGCTCACCTCCTCGTTCTTTATGTTGCTTTGTCTTAATGAGCCCTTTTTTCAGTGAGGGCTCAATTGTTAAAAGTCGTGGTCCCAATAAAGATGTCTGCGATGATTGCGGGCAATGAAGTCGATATTGCGAGTAAAGATATGCTTACCCAATTCGCTTGGATAGTTTCCGTTTATATCACCATCCTGCAACATGTTGTTCTCAAGCAGATAATGCAGCAACTCTGGATGCATGATTTTCGTATTGATAAGAGCATCCATCGTTTCTTGTTGCAATGTATACGCATCACATTTCTTGTAATAAGGGTTATAGCTGCATTTTATTGCATGAATGATGTCTGGTGCAAAAATTATTCCTGCCTTCTCTGATAAAAAAACAACCTGTTGGCCAATTGGCAACTGATAACCAAGATGGTCCATATCCATTTCTGGCGTAATTTCTTTCAGCCATTTTTTCAGCTGTTTCGTGTCCTCAAAAAAAGCAAGGCGCTTACCGTTTGTCCGTTTCATATATAAAGGATAGGCATATTCGTAAGACTTCTTCAAGGCAGCCTGCTGGTCATGCATCTTGTCGTAAATGGCTTTATTCGCGTTGAACACCACACCATTGATTTCCCAATCATTGTCAGCAAACTTTACAAGTGCTGTACAAAAATAAGAGCCTTTAAAGATGATGTCAGGATAAGCGTTCTTCATTTTAAATTCTTCGTCATTCGAGTTCTTCACCACAGCATATTCTGAATCAGCATCAATCACTTCAAACAAATCTTGCTGGCAATATTTTAGAGATCTTAGTTTTTCAGACTCCTCATGCATGCCATTTTCCAAATACATGTCAGCCAACCATAGATGGGCTTTTTCTGCCATTGGTCCTATCTCGCAATTCATGGAGAAAGAAGTTTCTGCATAGTAGGTCGCTTCACTTTTGTTAAAATGCTCTAAGTAAGAGTCGACATATCTCTCAAACCTGTCTTCCGATAAAGGAGAGCAGAGAAGGTAGGAGCGACGAAGCCATATTAGCACATGCTTCAACTTGAAATAGTCGTTGGCCGTGTCAGGGTTATAAATGAAATTATGTAAAGCCCAGTTCTCTTCTACCTCATCATCCTCTGTAAGAACTTCCATAATGATGTTTGACGCGTCTTCCTGCATTGCTAAAGGATTGAGGAAACGGTCGTCAAAATTTCTGGTCAAAACAAACCAGACCAACAGCTCCATTTCTTTTATGTTCACATCATTCTTGTCAAGAACATCAAAGTCGTCGAAGAATGGCAACGAGTGTGCATATTTGAGCAAGTGCTTACTCACAAATGCGTTCCATAGCCCGATGCCAGACATCTTGTCCTCATAGTAGATTGCCACATTGATGGCAATCTCTTTCTTCAGCTTGTCATCATTAGGCAAATTGATGTCCATGTTCTTCATTCTGTCATAAATACGATTTGCCACATCCACATACATGGGGCATGGCTGAATTCCAATGGGATAGTATGGAGAAAAATCGTATGGGAAAATTGTTCGCTTCATTTCTGTATAACGGTTATTGGTGCTTATTTTTATCTCTTGGAGCTTGTTTGTTTGCCTTTTCAGACGCTCCATATCTCTGTTTTTGATTTATAATGCAAAAATAACACTTTTATTTGAATAAAAGCCTGTCGTCTAAGTGTTTTTGTGAAAAGCCTGAGTTCTTGCCCCCCCAAAAAAAAAGGCTTTTGTTAAACCCAAAACGGTCATTAGGCCGTTTTCTGTCGTTTTTTATAACTGCTTGCAGTCTTTTGGTTTTTAAAAGTTGTCTCTTGCTTGTTTTTAATTCGCAATAGCTCGCTATTACTCATTAAAAGCCAAACAAAATCCATTCTTCTAAAAATCCAAAATCCAAGCAAGCCCTAACGACCGATTTGGGTTAAACATTGATGCTCACTATGGTGTAACCCTTTCTTAACCCTTCTGTCAACCATTCTTAGCTTTCTTGTCAACGCTTTTAAACTGTTGTGCAACGCGGTGTTAACAACGAGCGTGTAACTTTGCAACCGTAAAATTGATGCAAAGAGAGAAATAATGATGAAACACAAAAATGGGATAACAAACAGCTGGAAAACGAACAGCAGGCAAACAAGCAGCAAGCAAACGAACATAAAGATAACGTTTGCTGCCGCAGCCTTGCTGATGCTCGGAACGGCTATGCCAACGATGGCGCAACAGCTGAAAGGCTCGGTGACAGACCGCAACTCAAAGGAGACGCTTATAGGAGCTGTCGTGAGCGTGGAAGGCACGAACGTGAAGGCTGTTACTGACATCGACGGACGCTTCGAGCTGCGCGGACTGAAGAACGGCACCTACACCTTATATATTAACTATATGGGGTATAAGCCACAACGCATAGAGGGCGTGAAGGTGAAGAAAGGCGATGCCGAGGAAAACATGGACATTGCGCTGCTTCCCGACGAGAAACAACTGAAGGAGGTGGTGGTGACGGCTGTGGAACAGAGGTCTACGGAGGCTGCTATGGTTGAGGTGGCGAAAAACAGCGAGGTTATCGTGAGCAATGTGTCGGCACAGGAAATCAGCAAAACACAGGACACGAACGCTGGCGAGGTGATTCGTCGTGTGCCTGGCGTGAGCCTGATTGACGACAAGTTTGTTATGGTGCGCGGCCTGTCACAACGTTACAACAACGTGTGGGTGAACGGCGGAGCTGTGCCTTCGAGCGAGGCCGACTCAAGAGCCTTCTCCTTCGACATCATTCCAAGCTCGCAGATTGACAATCTGACCATCGTCAAGTCGCCATCGGCCAAATATCCTGCCGACTATTCGGGTGGCTTCATCATTGTCAACACGAAGGAAATACCTGCTACGAACAATCTTACCTTTTCTCTCGGTGGCAACTGGAACACATCTACCGTTTTCAAAGATTTCAGCTATGCCAAAGGCTCTGCCACCGATTTTCTTGCTTTCGACAACGGCTTGCGCAGCCTGCACGGCGGCATGAACGCTCAGCTGACCCCTCTGCTCGATGCGGCGGGCAACAAGGTGGGCGACAACATCTACGACCTGCGTAACAACTCGTTGAACAACAACTGGCGCGTGAAAAGCCGCACACCTATAGGCGACCTTAAGCTTGCTGCAAGCTTGTCGCAACGATGGAACATCGGTGGAAGACGGTTGGGCATGCTGGCGGCGCTCAACTACACCTCTGAGCAGCGCTCTTATGCTGACATGGAGAACAACCTGTTTGGCATCTACGACGCAGCAAACGACCGCTCCAACTATCTGCGCCACTCTATGGACGACCAGTATAACAGCAACGTGCGCCTGGGCGCCATGCTCAACCTCACGCTGCTTTCGAAGGACGGTAACCATAAGTATCAGTTGAAAAACATCTTTAATCAGCTCGCCAACAGCCGCTACACATGGCGCGAGGGAGAAGACGCACAGGGCAACATGGAGCACAGTGCCGAATATTACTACCGCTCGCGCACCACTTATAACGGTCAGCTCACAGGAAAGCACACCTTCACTGGCGATGCACTTGACTGGAGCGTCGGGTATGCGTATGCAAACCGTTGTCTGCCTGACCGTAAGCGATATCTTCTCAACGACATGCAGGAGCCTGGCGACATAGCCCTGCATACCGGCAACGACATATCACGCGAATGGACAAGGCTCGACGAGCACATATTCTCCGTGGGTGTGAACGACAAACATGCTTTTAAGTTTGGCGAATGGGAGCCAGAGCTACAGGCTGGTGGCTACGGCGAGTACAGAACGCGTAAGTATGAGACGCGCGCGTTCTACTATCAGTGGAACCCATCGATAAACACGCTGCCCGCCGATTTCCAACACATCAACATCACGGAGCTGCTCAGCGACGGGCAGTATATGGGTGCCAACGGCCTGTACATGTTTGAACAGCAGCAGATGCGCAACAACTATCGCGGACACAACACGCTGGGAGCGGCTTACTTGACAACCTCGCTACCGTTCGGAAAGTTGGGCATACACGCTGGCGTGCGTTTTGAACATAACGACATGGAGCTCATCTCAAACACCCGCGACTATGAGAAGAGCGAAATGAACCGCCACTATCGCACAAACGACCTCTTCCCATCGGTCAATGCCACTTACAAAATCAACGACAAGCATCAGGTGCGCCTGTCATACGGCAGGAGCATTAACCGCCCCGAGTTTAGAGAGGTGTCGCCATCGGTGTTCTACGATTTTGACCTCGCAAGCGATGTGATGGGTAACACGGAGCTGAAGAGCTGTTATGTGGACAACATGGATCTGAGATATGAATTTTATCCTTCGCGGGGAGAGATTATTTCACTCGCGGCTTTCTACAAAAACTTTGACTCGCCAATAGAGTGGACCTACACCGTGGCGGGAGGTACGAACCTTATCTACTCTTACAAGAACGCCAAGAGCGCAGCCAACTATGGTGTGGAGCTGGATATAAGGAAAGACCTGTCGTTCATCGGACTGCGCAACTTCAGCTGGTCGTTCAACGGTGCGCTGATAAAGAGCAAGGTGAGATTTGAGAAAGGATCGAAGGAGGAGGACAGACCCATGCAGGGACAGTCGCCTTATCTCATCAACACCGGTCTGTTCTACAAGAACGAAGGACACAAGCTCGATGTGGCTCTGCTCTACAACCGCATAGGCAAACGCATAATTGGTGTGGGACGAAGCGAGGGCAGCTCGGCAAGCGATGACAACGCCCGTGTGCCTCACAGCTACGAGATGCCGCGCAACACGATAGACCTGTCGGTGGGAAAGAAATGGGGTAGCCACTGGGAGGTGAAATTCAATATCCGCGACTTGCTCGCCGAGAAGGTCTACTATAAGCAATTTGCGAAAATCTCTTATGCCGATGGCTCTCGCAAACAGATTGAGGAGGTGGCGCGTTGCTATAAGCCGGGACGCAACATCGGTTTGCAGGCAATATATAAGTTTTAGCCCGTATGGGCAGAATGCAGGATAACAGAAAAAACAGAAAAAACAAAATTAACCAAGCATGCCGTTTGCCTTCCCTCGGAAGGGGGAAGGAGGAAGGGCTGAGCTTCTAAATTTTTTCATACATTATGAACAAGATGAATCTTTTAGGATGCATGGGCATCCTGGTTTTGACTGCCACATTGGGCAGCTGCAGTAGTAACGACGATCCTACGCCTGATCCAACACCGAGCGTGGCGTACAAATGGACCACTAATGAGGGTCTGAAGGCTTGTGACCATCTGCTCTTTGGCGAGGATGGCAAGGACAACGCTGAGGGAACGGTCATTGGCAACGGCGACCAGCAGCTGGTGTTCAATGGCAAGCAAACTCTAAAGAAAGGCGTTTACACCCTTAAAGGATGGGTTTATATATGTGATGGAGCAGAGCTGACCATTGAGCCGGGAACGGTTATCAAGGGCGACAAGACAACAAAGGCAGCGCTCATCGTGGAACGTGGCGGTAAGCTCATTGCGCAAGGCACGGCAGACGCTCCTATCGTCTTCACATCGGCACAGGCAGCAGGACAGCGCAGACCCGGCGACTGGGGTGGCGTGATTATCTGCGGAAAGGCCAAGAACAACCAGAACGAGATGCAGATTGAGGGTGGCCCACGCACAAAGCACGGCGGCAACGACGATGCCGACAACTCGGGTGTGCTGAGCTTCGTCCGCATTGAGTTTGCTGGCTTCCCGTTCAAGGCTGACCAGGAGATTAACGGCCTGACGCTCGGCTCTGTGGGTTCAGGCACAAAGATTGACCATGTGCAGGTGTCTTACTCTAATGACGACTCGTTCGAGTGGTTCGGCGGAGCAGTAAACTGTAAATATCTTATCGCCTACAAGGGTTGGGACGACGACTTCGATACCGACAACGGCTTCTCTGGAAAGGTGCAGTTTGGTCTCTCGGTACGTGACCCGAAGATTGCAGACCAGAGCCAGAGCAACGGCTTTGAGAGCGACAACTGTGCTGACGGCGCCCAGGTGCCTCCTTACACCACAGCAACATTCTCTAACATCACGTTCGTGGGACCGAAGAGCGCTGCCGACTTCAAGAACGAGAGCTCTTACATCACAGCAGGCAACTATTTCCCCAACAACGGATCGGGTCTGGGCAAGTTTCAGGCTGCCATGCAGATTCGCCGCTCATCACGTCTCAACTGCGTCAACTCGGTTGTTACCGACTGGCCTATCGGCTTGATTGTTGATGGCGAGAAGGGCAATACACCTGCTCAGGCTGAGGCTGGCAATCTGCGTCTGCAAAACATCTTTATCGCCAACGCCGACATTCTGGGTTCCGACGCCAACAAATGTTACGAGGATAAGGAGTATGACTATAAGAATAAGGCTGTGAAGGCAGACAGCAAGCAGTCTTACTCGCACACCTTCTTCGAGAAGCAGGACGGCAACCGCTATATGGCAGACAAGTCGTCGCTCTTGCTCACCGACGGCAAGGGTGTGGGCGTGCCGTTTATGCCTCAGGCCGGCAGCGCTCTCTTCGGCGCTCAGAGCTTCACGGGGCTCGACTCTTGGTTCACTCAGGTGACCTATATAGGTGCTTTCACGACCAACGACAACTGGCTCGACGGCTGGACCAACTTTGATCCACAGAACACGGTCTACTAAAAATGCTTATTAAACGAAAATAGAGACAATAAAAACAATTCTTCAATCATGGCTTTTGAGGATGAACCGTGAACGAAGAATTGTTTTTATTGTCTCTATTTTTTTGAAACACGTTAACGATAACTGTGTGTGAAAGCATAAATATCTGCTAAGGCATAAACATTAGCATTAGCTTAAGCTGGAGCCGCAAGCGAGGAGAAAGATCTATCAGCTTATTCCTAACAGCTCAATCTCGAAGACGAGGGTAGACCCTCCAGGTATGCCCGGCTGCGAGAACTTGCCGTAGCCCATAGAGGCGGGGATGTAGACCTCCCACTTGTCGCCTACGCACATCTGCTGCATGGCCACAATCCAACCTTCTATGAGGTCGCACAGACGGATGGCAAGAGGGGCACCACCACGACTGCTGTCAAACTTCTTGCCGTTGATGGTGCGACCGGTGTAATGGGCCGTCACGATGCTATGCGGCGAGGGATGACGACCGTCGTTCATGCCTTCGTTCAACACCTTATAATAAACTCCACGAGGAAGGGCCTTCACGCCATCCTCTTCTGCTTTTGCGGCAAGCCAGTCGAGGTTTGCCTTGGCATATTCTCTTTTGTTCATAATGGTTTTTACCTGTTTTTATGTTTTTTCCTTTATTTTGTGTTCTTCCTAAAGCAAAACAGCTTGAGGATGGTGGCGGCTACGGGGGAGAGCACGCTGGCGGCAAGGGCGAAAGCGAAATAGACACGGTAGCCATAATAGCGTTGAAGGCTGCCAGAGTAGAGGCCTGTGAGGAAGAGCGACAGGAAGAGGAGGGCGATGCCGATAGAATAGAACGTGGGGCGGAATTTGCCGCAGCTGTAATAGGCAAGGAAACTCATGAACGTTGTCACGACGACGCCGATGGCGGCATGTGAGAGAAACACCCACACGTTGACAAAAGCAAGCGAAGAGGTGGCGATGTGGCTGAGCACCATGCCGGCGATGGCTGGCAGAAGGGAGGCTGCCGAGAAGGGCAAGAGAAGGCGGTGGAAAGGGTAACGCTTGAGAAGACGTAAGCAAAGGAGGGCGCCAATGGTCAAGCCAATGGTGCCAACGGTGCCAACGGTGAGGCCATACTCTTGGGGCGAGAGGCCGAGACCGCCACGGTGGGTGGAGTCGATGATGAACAGGGACGACACAACCCATGTGAGACCCTGAGGAAGCATGAAGAGCATGAAGAACATGGCGCCTATGCTTACAGAACGTTTGCCGAAGAACAGGCGCACGGCGCGGAGCAGCTCGTGCCTGTTGGTAAGGTTGTTGATGTCGGCATCGGATGAGGAGGGGCTGTTGCGTTTCCACACTTTAAGCAGGTGAAACACCCATAGAAGGCCGTAGAACAGGGCTGCCACACGAAGGGTGGTCGCCCAGGCCGATTGGGGGTTGCGCGTTACAACCTCAATGTTGCCGGCAAACATGGTGAGGAAGCCCACGCAGAAAAGCAGGCTTACAGAATGGAACGCCACGAAGAGGGGGCGCAGAACGGTGGGATAGGGGTTGCACGTTATTTCTTTGTAAAGGCTCTCTGTTGACAGATTGTGGATGGTGGCTGATGTCGTGATGACGATGAGCATCATCATCGATTGTTGAAACCACAGGTCAGAAGCAACAGATTCTGACATGAGAAGCAAGGAAAGGGCAATGACCAGTTCGGTGGCAAGGAGCCACACGTCCTTGCTCCATCCCACGCGCCGGAGCAACAGATGGCAAGCGGGGCGTATGATGACCCACGGAAGACATGCAAACGAGATGTTGAAAGCCACGGTAGAGTTGTTCAGACCGAAGCGTTTAAACATGACAGCCAACAGAAAGATTATGGCAAAGGGCACCCCATTGGCTATGCTCATGGTGGCAAGCCATAGGCGGTCGGTCCAATGGAGGTCTCTCCTTGAACCAACAGTTTGCTGACAATCGGTCTGTTGGCTGTCTGTTATCATAAAGATGTTGTGTTTTTATTTCTTTTCACCAACCTTCTTTCCGAAGTTGGGATCCACTTTAACGAAGTAGCATACAAGGATGGTGGCGGCGCAGCAGATCATCGTCCACACGAAGAAGTGGCGATAACCAATGGTTTCTTGCAACCAGCCAGCGGCCATACCCGGAAGCATCATGCCCAAAGCCATGAAGCCGGTACAGATAGCGTAGTGTGATGTTTTGTGTTCGCCCTCTGAGAAGTAGATGAGGAACAACATATACGCTGTAAAGCCGAAGCCATAACCAAACTGCTCGATGAAGACACACAGGTTAACAACGAGGAGCGAGTGGTCCTGGAAGTAGCTCAGATATACGAAGGTCAGACAGGTGAGCGACATGCTCCACGCCATGGGGTGCAGCCATTTCTTCAGACCGCCCTTGGCTGCCACGATGCCGCCAATGATGCCACCGAGCGTAAGGCCAATGATGCCCACGGTGCCATAAACCAAACCTACCTGACCAGTGGTAAGGCCCAAACCACCCTTGTCGATAGAGTCGAGCAAGAAGGGGTTGATCAGTTTCACCAGCTGAGCCTCTGGCAAACGATACAGCAACATGAAGACGATAGCCACCAAAGCCTGTTTCTTGCAGAAGAACGACTTGAAGGTAGAGAAGAACTCGG